>JBMFSZ010000297.1:0-4795 GCA_049967315.1 Desulfomonilaceae bacterium | reverse complement strand
AATGTAATGGTCAACAATTGGGAATCCCGGTCTATTAAAATCGGAAGCGAGGAAGCGTTCAGCAATTGCCATACCGACTCCCATGGCAAATCCCTGCCCAAGAGGCCCGGTTGTTGCCTCTACCCCCGGGGTAGGGCCGTATTCGGGGTGCCCCGGTGTCTTGCTCCTCCACTGACGGAAGCGCCTGATTTCTTCCATGGAAAGATCATAGCCCGAAAGGTGCAGCAAGGAGTATTGTAATGCTGATCCATGTCCAGCCGACAGTATGAAACGATCCCTGTTCGGCCAATGCGGATTGCCTGGATTGAATTTTAAAAATCGGGTCCAAAGCACATACGCCATAGAAGCCGCCCCCAGCGGTAAACCGGGGTGACCTGAATTTGCCTGCTGTACCATGTCCACGGATAAGGTTCTGATCGTGTTAATAGATAGCTGGTCTATAGAATCCCCTGAATCGTGCATAATCCCGTTCCTTGTGGTTTGAAGTATATCGTTAGAATCATAACCGATGATTAGCTATTTTCACAATCAATTTGTTTTAAGCAGAGACAACATCTTTTCAGGATCGGTTGTAGGGGGCATACATGAAAAATTGCCGCAGACATACGCCGTTGGACTGCCGTCGATCATCCCCATATCGCTCGTAAATGGAGCCAGGGATAGTATCCTGTCTGCTTCTTCCCCTGTACTCTTCAGTATAACTACCTTGTTGGGACAGTATGTTTCATTAAGGCGGCGCAGGAGGCTTTGAGTTTCGGTTTGGTTTGCAGGGCCGGCTACTACAATTTCAAACGAAGGACCGACAAGAAAATCAATGAAAAGCAGAAACTGCGTGTAGCCTGATGGGAACTGCGTCACAATCTTTGAAAATGCACGGGATATTGACCAAATCAAGGGATCAAGTTCCACTGAGCCTGTAACACGATGGAGCCTGATCAGATTCATTGCAGCGACAGAGTTGCCTGACGGTGTGGCTCCATCGTAAATTTCCTTTTGTCGAAGCAACAATTCTTCACTATCCTCAGCGGTAAAGAAAAATCCACCTGCTGTTGAATCCCAGAAGCGACTACTGAAATCCTGATTAAGTTCGATGGCTATGTTTAAATAATTGGTGGCGAATGTCGTCTCGTACAGTTCCAATAATCCCCAGATCAAAAAGGCATAATCGTCGACGTGAGCTGAAAGGCCTGCTTCCCCGAGACGATACCTTCGTAGCAGCTTTCCATTTGTATCACGTAGATTTGTCAATACGAAATCCGCCGCTCTGATTGCAGCGTTAGCGTAATCCTTATTGTCAAAAACTCTCGACGCCTTGGCTAATGCCGCTATCATTAACCCATTCCAATCTGTAAGAATCTTGTCGTCCTTGTGAGGGTGGGGGCGTTTCTCTCTAATTTCAAAAAGTTGAAGTCGGACTTTTTCCCAGAAGTGTTGAATCTCAATTTCGGAAAGGTTGAATTGTTCGCGTAATTGTCTCAGTGGCCTTTTCAAATATAGAATGTTTCGACCTGTCAAGGATTGCGAGGCCTCTTCCTTGAAGTTCCCCATCTTATAAACGTTGAAAGCCTTTTCTACAAAATTTGCCTCATTTTTGCTCAGAATGGCCTTTAACTCCTCCTCTGTCCAGACATAAAATTTGCCCTCCTCTCCTTCGCTGTCAGCGTCTTCCGCAGAGTAAAATCCGCCCTCTGGAGATGTTAGGTCACGCAGGACATATTCCATGATTTCCTGCACTGTATTTTTGTAATCGTCTCTCTTAGTTGCTTCATAAGCTTCAGTATAAGCCATGGCCAGCATAGCCTGGTCGTAAAGCATTTTTTCAAAGTGTGGTACGAGCCATTGGGCATCTGTCGAATATCTATGAAATCCGAACCCGACATGATCATAAATGCCTCCCAACCGCATTTGATCCAAGGTCTTTGTTGCCATCTGGAGGGAATGCGTGTCTCCAGTTCGTTTCCAATGCCTCAGCAGGAAAACAAGATTGTGAGGTGTAGGAAATTTTGGAGCTTCGCTGAAACCGCCGAAGTTAGGGTCGAACCTTTGAGCTAGCTGTTGGTAAGCGATTTTAAGAGAATCCTCGCCAAGCGGTTCACCTGATGTGTTCTGAGAAATAGTGTTGAGAGCAGATAGAAGTTTTTCGCTAGCCTCATAAATTTGAGCTCTGTCATTGATCCATAGACCCTCTATCCGCGTAGCGAGATCCACCAAGCCAATTCGGCCATAGCGAGAATTTTTGGGGAAGTAAGTGCCGGCAAAGAACGGCTTTTTGTCTGGAGTCATCACTATATTCAATGCCCATCCACCACTACCTGTCATCATCTGGCAGACCGTCATGTAAGTATGATCAATATCAGGCCTTTCTTCTCTGTCTACCTTGATCGAAACAAATACCCTGTTCATGATGGCCGCGACTTCATCATCCTCAAATGATTCTCTCTCCATCACGTGGCACCAGTGACATGTTGAATAACCAATTGACAGAAAGATAGGTTTGTTTTGGATTCTTGCGGTTTCGAAAGCTTCATCTCCCCAGGATCGCCAATCAACGGGGTTGTAAGCATGTTGGAGAAGGTATGGGCTTTTTTCATTTATCAAACGATTCGGAGTATTTTTTAGCCGGTCGGTTGACTGTGAATCCTGTCGGCGCAGAGAATGACCAAATTCGTCTGACATTATATGATCTCCTATATTTAAGAATCCAAGCGTTGCGTAAAAAATATTAACAATTGGGAAGATTGCAAGAGCCCCACAAATTTTGGCCACTCATGCGCAGAATATAAATCTGCGAAAAAATATGGCCTGGATAGGCTGTTCATATAAATGTTAGTTGAACTTGCTTGTTTTGGGGAGATAATTTAGATTAGCATAAGTGCATTCCCTATATTCGAAAACAAGCCCTCGCTTAGATTTTTACCTATTCCGGAGGCGCCCCGTGCAAAGTTCTGAAAAAGATACCGAAAACCTTGTCAGTGAATTAAAACGGAAGGCATCTCCTGCTTGTCAGACCGCAATAACTTCAAGTCCACTAAAGGAATTACAGGAAGAGCTCAGTTTTTACAAAGCTGAGCACCAGAAAATGAGATCCATGATTGACGGGATGGAAGAAGGTGTTGTACTAGCTGACGCAAACGGAATAGTTACTGATGCTAATAATTGGTTCCTAAAGAAGGCCAATCTGGATCGAGAGCAACTACTAGGTAAACCTGTATGGGATTTTCATATTAATAAGGAAGCCAGACAGAGCGTCAAGGCTCTGTTCGCCGAATATGGAAAGGCTCTGAAGAAAGAAAATCTTAAACTGAATCGTGAAATGTTCGGTTTGCATGTCTGCCTCAGAATTCAGCCGATGTTCGTGAATAATCAGTTCGGGGGGATAATCCTAAACGTTGTTGACATAACAGATCAGGTTTTAGCACGTATTTCCGCTGAATCCGCTAACCAGGCCAAGAGCCAGTTTCTGGCAAACATGAGCCATGAAATTCGTACGCCTATGAATGGCATCATAGGAATGACTGAGTTGGCTTTGGGTACTGAGCTTAGTGGCGAGCAAAAAGAATATCTCGAATCAGTCAGAATCTCGGCAGATTCCCTACTTTCGCTTATTAATGACATTCTGGATTTTTCCAAGATGGAGGCGGGCAAGTTTGAACTCATAAGCACTGATTTCAGTTTGAGAGATTGTGTCAGTAACACAATGAGCACTATGGCAAGCCAGGCTCACGCCAAAAAACTTGAACTGGCTTACGACATTGCCCCTGACACCCCGGATAACCTTACCGGAGATCCCGGACGTCTTCGCCAGATACTGGTTAACCTCGTAGGTAACGCAATCAAGTTCACGGCAAGGGGGGAGGTAGTACTTCAAGTCTTTCCAACTCATGAATCCCAAGAAGACGTTGAACTGCACTTCGTTGTTTCTGATACAGGTATAGGAATTCCCCCGCATAAAATAGACCGTATATTCAAAGCTTTCGAACAGGTCGACGGCTCAACCACGAGGGAATACGGCGGAACTGGTTTAGGTCTGGCTATTTCGTCACAGTTGGTAGAAATGATGAAAGGTAAAATTTGGGCTCAAAGTGAAGTTGGCGCAGGCAGCGTTTTTAATTTCACGGCTCGGTTCCTGTATCCATCAACTCCAGTCAGGAGAGTTACTCCTAAATCCAAATCATCTCTGACCGGAGTCCGTGTATTGATTGTTGATGATAATGCTACAAACAGGAGGATACTAGAGGACACCTTGCGTTCATGGGGTATGATTCCAACGGCGGTGGCCGATAGCGCAACCGCCACGGATGTCATTAATTCCGCTAACCAGAAGGGACAGCCTTTTTCTTTGGCGCTCTTGGATTTTATGATGCCACAGATGAATGGTTTTGAACTGGCCGAAGCTATTGCTTCTAATAGACAATCCAATCTCGAAAAGATCGTTATGCTGACTTCTGGAGGTCAAAGAGGTGATGGAGCAAGATGCAGAGAACTGGGGATCTCAGCCTATCTGATGAAACCTATAAAACAGTCCGATTTGTTGGATGCCATATTGATGACTTTGCAAAAAACGCCTGACTCAAATCATGCTCCTTCATTAATTACAAGGCACTCAGTCCGTGAAGCAAGAAAACGTCTTAGGATACTTCTTGCCGAAGACAACGCCGTAAACCAGAAGCTTGCTGTAAAGATACTTGAAAAGATGGGGCATGTGGTTTCAGTTGCGGCAAACGGCAGGGAAGCGATAAGAGCTCTGGAACAGGACGATTTCCAACTGGTGTTGATGGATGTCCAAATGCCCGAG
>JBMFSZ010000296.1:0-4810 GCA_049967315.1 Desulfomonilaceae bacterium | reverse complement strand
GCATCGTGTATTGGCCTGGAATCAGTAGCCACATAAACATCTGACAGCAAAGAACATTGCTTAACTCGTTCCATAACACGCACTATCATGGGTTTACCGCAAATATCCGCCAGCGGCTTTCCGGGAAATCTGGAGGACTCAGCCCGCGCAGGTATAAAACCAATCACTTGGAACGAACTATCCATTTAATACATCTTTTATTTATGCTATATAATCGGGCTACATCTCTAAAAAAATTTAAAAATATTTCCCACAGAGAACCTAGAACTGTCAAATTATCTCTTTGGCCGCTTCCGACAATCCAGAGGCGATACGCTTTGCGTCATTCTCCGAAGTACGTAGTGACACAGGGACTACTATCAACCGTTCCAGTAGACCCGTAGTCGCAGGTAGGGAAGAGGCGTTGTAAGCAATTTTTCCATCATAATAAGGCTCACTGAAAGGAAAGCCTCCGGGCCATGCCGTCTTTTGGCCAATTAGGTGCTCCCAATTGCCCAGAAAATGCCACAAATTATTTTTGAAACTGATCGCTGAGATTCCTCTCTCAGTGACTTTCTTATGAAATTCTGTAGTTGTTTTGCCATCAGGAAGGAAGAAGCACACATGAGTGTAGCTGTCTCTACCTTTCTCGGGCAATGATCTCATTGTTACGCCATTGATCACGCTCAAGGCTTCAGAAATAATAGTATGATTGGTCTTCTGGACATCCAGGATCCTGTCTATCCGACCTAGCTGGGCCAGACCTATCGCTCCCTGGAACTCATTCATTCTGTAGTTGAACCCTAGGAACCGCCTGCCTTCAAGCGCACGGCCTACATTTGGATTGTGATCATGTCCGTGGTCCGCATATTCGGACGCTGTCTTGTATAATTCAGGATCATCCGTAGTTATCATTCCACCTTCACCGGTGGTTATGGTCTTATAAAAATCGAAGGAGAATGTGCCACAGTTTCCGATCGACCCGGTGAGTTTTGAATCGACAGAAGCCCCAAGCGCCTGAGCAGTATCTTCAAGGACCTTCAATCCATTTTTGGAGGCAATCTCCTTGATTTGTAATATCCTGGCCGGCCCCCCGAGCATATGAACAGGAATAACTACTTTCGTTTTCGGCGTGATCTTTTTTACAAGATCAGCGGGGTCCATGTTCAAGGTTTCGTCAATTTCAGTGGGAACCGGAACTGCCCCACATTCTATTATGGCTTCAAAAGTGGCTATGAATGTGAACGATTGAGTAATAACTTCATCCCCAGGCTTTACCCCAAGTGACACCAGCGCTACTTTCAGAGCAGAAGATCCCGAAGTCACGGCCTGGGCATGCCGTGTCCCGATAAATTTGGCGAATTCGGTTTCAAAATCACGAACTTTGTAAATACCTTTTCTCTCTTTTTCAAATTCATATCGAAAGAATATACCGTTGTCGAGAACCTGATTTACATGTTCCCGTTCCGCATCACCTATTAGTTCAAAACCTGGCATTATCATCTCCTGTGCGCTCAAATGTCGCCATATACGACCAAACCGGTCGAATGTAAATTTCACTCAACTCGAACATAACTCCAAAAGCCATTACTGCTGAAAAGCCGCCTCGTAGATCGACTCCGCTTCCTGCTGCCCCAAAAACCGGGGGTTATTCTCAACCGGCCTTGTAACCTTCAAGGCCCCTTCAACAAGTAAGGGAATAGCCGATTTGGGTATTCCCAAATCGTAGAGAGTCGCGGGAACTCCTATATCGGACGCCAGGGTCCTCACTGCATCTACCGCAGCCTGAGCTGCCCACCTCGGGGGCAAGCCTTCAACAGATTCGCCCATACTTCTGGCAATAAGAGCTAACAAGTTTTCCGCAGCAGGCAAATTGAACTCCATTACATGCGGTATAAGGATAGCATTCGCCAAACCGTGGGGTACGCGGTAATTCCCTCCGAGCGGATAAGCCAGGGCATGGGCCGCTCCTACTCCGGCGTCAGCAAGCGCCAAACCTCCGAAAAGGCTACCCAGAAGCATTTTTTCTCTGGCTTCGATATCCGACCCTTTGTAGACAGCTCGTCTCAGACTTTGCGATATCAGTCTGATGGCCGTCAAACTCAGCGATTCCGTGAAGACTGTGGATGACAGGCTTGTCACGGATTCGACCGCATGTGTAAGGGCATCCATACCCGTGAATGCAGTGACGTTAGGAGGCAATGAGAGGGTAAGTTCAGGATCGAGGACAGCTGCGTCAGGAAACAGGAACGGGCTGTTTATCCCACCTTTAACCTTTGTGGTTCTGTTCGTGAAAACTGCCGTAAAGGTTACTTCTGAGCCAGTTCCCGCCGTTGTTGGAACCATTATGGTCGGTGTAGTCGGCTTGGGTACCTGGTTCAAACCAATATAATCCTCAGCTTTCCCACCATTTGTCAGAAGTGTCGCCGCCGCCTTGGCAGTGTCGAGGGCGGAACCACCACCAAGACCAACCACCAGATCAGCCCCAAGGGCTTTACCTATCGATGCGGCGTCGTCAGCGTTGTCAAGATAGGGTTCAGGTTCAACTTTGGTTGACATCTCGACAGCTATTCCGGCCTTGGTGAGTGACTGCGTCACCCTGTCAGTCATGCCATGGGGAACGAGCCCAGGATCAGCCACAAGAAGGCACCTGCTAGCCCCAAATTCCTTGGCCACAGTCCCAATATTCGAAGCCGCTCCGATGCCTGAGAATATCCTGGTTTTTATATGGAAGGTTTTAAGGTTGGTAATCATTTGAACTCCAATTTTCACAAACGAAGATTAGGTGTCAACGCCCGAAAAGCTATAACAAAAATGGCAACTTCTATCAAGGAAAGAAAATTGTTACATTTTATTGATCACTATGGTAGAAAAAATAGTTTTAGGAATTATGGACCCTGGAGGCGTGTACCGTGCTTGAGATACTGTCTCGTGGTTTCCGAGACGCTCGACAGTATTTGCAGGGAATGAGGACCCTGAACGAGGAAAACCTTGCTGAAGCCCTCAAGATTGTCCGCATGTCCCTGCTGGAAGCCGATGTAGAATTCAACGTCACCCGTTCTTTTATAGAAAAGGTTAAAGAACAGGCCGTCGGTGAAATAGTTCAGATCAAAGTCAAACACAAGGACAAAAAGCTCAAGATCACTCCTGGTGATCATTTTATAAGCCTGTGTCAGGATGAACTGGTGCGTCTGATGGGGCCTGCGGACGTTTCGTTGGATCTCAGGTCCAAGCCCGTCAGTTCTATCATGCTTGTAGGGCTTCAAGGCTCCGGAAAAACGACCACCGCTGCGAAGATAGCCAAATATCTTATGAAGTCCGGCAAAAGGCCGATGCTGGTCGCAGCGGATGTTTACAGGCCAGCCGCCGTGGAACAGCTCAAAAAATTGGGTAAAGACCTGAATATACCCGTTCACTCCAACGGTGATTCGAACCCTCCGGAGATTTGCAAGACTGCACTCTTGAAGGCTGCGGAATTTGGATGCGACGTCGCTATATTCGATACTGCAGGGCGCTTGACGGTAGATGCAAATCTTATGGCTGAACTCCACAGGATCGAGGAGCTTACCGCTCCGAATAATGTGCTTCTGGTTTGTGACGCCATGATTGGCCAGGAATCGGTTAACGTGGCAAAGGCCTTCAATGAAAGCATAAAACTGACCGGCTTCATTCTGACCAAACTAGACGGTGACGCTCGAGGCGGCGCCGCAATCTCCATAAAAGAGTCAACCGGTTTACCGATCAAATTCCTTGGAATGGGCGAAGGACTCGACAGAATTGAGGAGTTTCGTCCCGAAGGGTTGGCTTCACGCATCCTCGGCCTAGGAGACGTCGTAGGATTAGTTAAGGATTTCGAGGAAGTAGTCGATGAGAAAAAGGCTGAAGAAGACGCTATGCGTATGCTCGGGGGCCATTTTACGTTCAACGATTTTCTTTCCCAGATCCGAACTATAAAGAAAATGGGACCACTCAAGGATGTAGTTGAAAAGCTCCCGTTTTTTCAGGGAGGCATGCCATCCCAAGCCAACTTTGACGATTACGAGTTAGTCAAGATCGAGTCGATGATCAACTCCATGACACCAGCAGAACGCGAAACCCCTGATTTGCTGAATGACAGTCGAATTCGTCGAATATCAAAAGGTTCGGGGCGTAAAGAGACTGAGGTCAGGGACCTTTTGACAAAATTCAAGGACATGCGGGACCTGATGAGCGCAATGGGAGGTGGTAAACTTCGCGGGCGTTGGAAAAGGATGAAGGGCCTGAAGCGTATGTTTAGCGGGGGATTGGGAAACCTCATGGGTGGAGATTCGCCGGCCGTTCCAACTCCCGAAAACCCATTTGGCCTCCCCGAGGTGAAACAGACAAAACAGGTTTCCAAGAAAGGTCTCGAAAAACAGCGAAAAAAGAACAAGGAAGCCAGAAAAGCGAGAAAAAAGTCTCGCAAGTAATCCCTTGTTTCCAGTAAATTTTGATAGTAATTATTAGCTGTGGTTATATGTTAAAAACCGACTTTGTGTTTGATCCTTATCCCTGGAGCGATTGCGGTTCATCATCTTGAACCGATTTAATATGTTGACGGAGGAAGATATGTTCTGGAAATTTATTGGTATGATTATTCTCGGAATCATCAGCGGGGGACTAAGTTACTATAGAAAGAATTTTTTCGTAAACATATTTGATGACATACTGGGGAGAGAAGAAGACGAAGACGTTGTCAGCAGGGTAGGAAGAGGCTTCTTTTATGGCTTCTTTTTTCCATTCTACTTCTTGTTATTGCTCGCAGGATTGGCGGCGCTGGTTTCTTTCATAATTTCAGCTGGTATAATTGCAG
>JBMFSZ010000295.1:0-4821 GCA_049967315.1 Desulfomonilaceae bacterium | reverse complement strand
AGCTCGGCTATCTTTCTCCAGCAGCCTTCGAACGCCAGTATTACGAACAACAGAAGGCTGCTTAAATGATTGGTGGCCACTTTCTTTGACCAACTTAAGTTCCAATTTTCTGATAAGGTACGGCATGGCATATAGACAGCATCAGTCAACTCTGGGTTTGGGGACCTTCATCATTCCCAGCTTCGCTCTACCCATCATTTGTCGAATTGTTCACCCATGCTATCTCGGCCTGCTCAATCCGGCGCCCCCTAACCTCTATATTTTGACATTATCAGTTCAGCGGCCTGTCGCGCTCCCCCCAGTTGTTGAATCTGCTTGCTATACTTGTCTGCCGCCTCGTGAAAATGTGGTGAAGCCAGTGCGCGAACATTTTGAAGAAGTTTTTCCGGAGAGAATTCGCAAAGCTCGCATTTCATCCCTACACCGATCCTGTCAAGCGAACTGGCGTTGAAATTCCTTTCGAAGTCTGTTCCCGGGAAAATCAGGCTTGGAACCTTATGTATTATAGACGCCATCGCAGTGTTTTGACCGCCATGGAAAATGAGAGCCTGAGAATGCTTCAGAATGGAGCGTCCAGGGACATAACGCACATAGATGACATTGGCGGTTTTCGGTGGGAGATCTGGCAAATCTGGATGATTTCCTACCGCTGTTATCACATGGAATTCCGTGTTATCAAATGCTTGCGGCAGTACATCAGTATATTCTGCAGGTCCGATGTCACTACCGCTTAAATACACAAAAACCAGTTTTGCCCGCCCTACTCTTTCGAGCAGCGTCCCCGGGATTGGCGCCAACTCTCTTCTATCATCGAGTAGGTAGCCCACATACTGAAGATTTGGGACATCCTGTAATAGTGGTTCGATCTCAGGAATTGTAGGAGCAATCTTGAGGTCGCTTCTCATGAAAAAAAGCTCTGAAACATTGGCAATAGGCTGTTGATGGTGTTCGGCAAGGACTTTGTTAAACCCCATGATAGCTTCTATGTGATGAATTGACCTAAGACCTCCAGATTCAGAAGCGGCAAATCTTGAATCAGCCGGGCTGCAAGCTGTTGAGATTAGTGGCAAACCAACAATTGCAGCGGTAATAGGGGCGGTGAGATTAAATTCACTGAATAACACGTCGGGGCAAAAATGTTTAACCGCTTCTATTTCAGATTTTAAGGTCCTCCGGACATGCGTCTCCGTGGTTAAATTCAGAAAAATCGCAACATCAGATAGATCGTACAGAGGATGAAGATGACCGGGTGAGTCAGGCAATACACCTTCTATGAAAGGAAAACCAGCCTCGCTGACAAGTTCGATTCCATGGCCATTAGTTAGGAAAAAAACATCATTACCTAGAGAGCGAAGATGTTCCGCTATGGCCAAACATCGGGAAATTGTTCCTGAAGCAGGACCTCTAGTTATTAAAGGGAAAAAAAGGACTCTCATGCAGTAGGCCCTTATACCTAGCTATTATCTCAAGTTCTGTCTGGACGATGCATGTTCTAGTATTTTTATCTTTTCTGTCAAGGAGCCACGTGACAGACTGGGTCAGTCTTTCAATAAGTTGATCTCTGGTTTTCGCATAAAAACCCCTAAACTACAGCGCCTTCAAGATGTGCAGGAATCGTTAGAATGAAATTTCTTGATCAACGTGCCCCAGGAATACCTGAATATTTCCATATAGCTGTAAGTTTCCAACCTTTCCAACGTCCAGTTCTTTCGATCAGGCAGGTTTCCTGGACTAAACATGGCCACAAAAAATCACCAATTGATAAAAAGTAGCGTTTTTTACTATTACGTTCGAGAAAACCGTTGCATGCCTAATAAGTAGCCACTCGAACACGGGTTCGTTTTTTGTGGAAATGCCGGTGACTAGCCGATAAGCCAGAAATGAACCGGTTGGTCAGCCCTGTTTTTCCCGCTCACGGTGGCGAATCTGCGCCAGAGCCCAGACAGCCATAGCACGGACGTGGGGGTGCGGATCCTCCAGAGCTTTCTCGATACAGGACTCGTATCCGGGCCGGCGACTGTTGGCCATGGCGCGGATGGCATTGCTTTTCCACTGCCAGATGTTCTCTTTGCGGATGTACCAGAAGCGTGGCTGTACCTTCTTTTCGAAGGTTTCCTGGTCCATGGCAAGAAGCTTGTCCAAGCTCATGAAATCGGCGAGCGGCCATGGCTCGGGAAACAACTCCGTACCTTCCTGCCAGGTTTTCGCGTTATGTGGGCAAGCGAGCTGACAAAGGTCGCAGCCATACACCCACTCACCCATGGAAGTTCGCAGTTCATCAGGAGGCAGTTCTGTCGGCCGGTACATGGATTCATAGGTAAGGTAGGAGATGCAGTGGGTCGCGTCCATCGTATATGGGGCGCCCAGCGCACCAGTGGGACAGGCTTCGATACATTTGCGGCACCCCTCGGGGCAAGCGAAACTCGGGTTACTGACCTGAGGTTCATAGTCTAGAGTCTCATGCACCACCCAAGTGTCGATAACGTTCCAGGAGCCCTTTTTTGTGTAGACGAAATTGTTGACTCGAAATTTGCCCAGTCCGGCCCGTACCGCGGACCAGCGTGCCGGCACAAGCGACGTGGTGGGGGCAACCTGCAGGTTGAGCGACTGCATGAACTGAAGCAATGCCTCTGCGTTGGCCCGCTCTCGTGAAAACGAAAGGCGGCCGTCCACCAGGTAAAAGCGGCCGACGAGGCCAGCCACTTGCTCAGGTAGGGCGTAGGAACGATCGTACCGCCGTAGGCCAACCACGAGAGATTGCGCCCACGGGAATTTGCTGTGCACATCGGCCATGGGCCGGATTAGCTTGTAGAAGAAAGCCGAATGTGGGAAAAGGCTGCTCCTTCGGTCCAATTCCTCGTGGAACTCCCGGTAGAAATCTACCGGTATGATGCCGCAGTCGGTATAGCCAAGCTGCAGCGCCTGGAACTTGATGGCCTCAGCTTTATTGGTGCGCGTGGTCGTCATGGATTCTCCTCGTCGCAGATGATTAAACGGTGTGCCAATAAATTGGCCTAATTATCTGACTAAATTCTATAATACAGCCATTTCGATGGCATTTACCTAGAGTTCGTCCAGACTGTTGCCGTTGTGGGCAAAGGGGTTCATTCACTTCCACTCGTGGAGAAATCTCCCCAAAGAGCGACTGCCTTTGTTTGCTCGACATGCTGATGACAAACATTTTTATGGTCAAGCATTTGTTCAATCAATAGTGTAAGGTTCATCTGATTACATTATAATCCGCACGGCCTACTTGGAAAATAGGCGCCATTTTGGTTCAATACTATGGCTTTCAAGACATGACACCCTGAACAGTTTCTTTTGGCCGAGTGGGATAGATTACACCCTGCTTTTTGTAACGCCTAACTATAAGAGTTCCGCTATAATTTCTGGTGTGAATCGTCATAAAAACAGGGAGTCAAAAGAGAGATTAAGGACAGCAACTAAAGGGGGATCAGAAATTTTATATTCTATATGGGTCAGAAGCAGCTCCACGGCAAAATTCGGAAAACGGAGACAAAGCCTGGACAAAGTTGTAACAGTCTGCCTGTCTTTTCTGCATCGGCCCTTCGTCCTATCGGCAGTCCGATAAACTTCGACTCCACCGGATGGTAAATTAAAATCAGCTTCAGTTGAACAAAAAGCTGGGACCCGTTCGCAATACATTATAATGTTTAACTTCGATTGCCCAACGCATTTGCCCCGTTACGAAATTGAACCGGTGCGGAGAAGGCGCATGCTCAAGTTAGTCCAATTGATCGGATTCACTTTGCTGGGAATGGCGGCAGGGATGAGTTTCGTGGTTCAACAGGTGCTCAACACGAACCTAAGGAGCTGCCTTGGGTCGGCTTCATGGGCCGCATTTATAAGCTATCTCGGCGGCGTGATCACTATGTTGCTCGTGCTGCTGATTATGCGGGAACCGTGGTTATCTGCTGTCTCGGTCTCCAAAAGCTCCTGGTGGATGTGGACCGGAGGATTTTTCGGGGCTATTTACATTGTAGTTGCCGTCGTCCTCGTCCCAAAGCTTGGCGCAGCAACCGTAGTGGCGCTGATCGTCGCTGGGCAGATGCTAACGTCTTTGGTTTTCGATCAATTTGGCTTGTTGGGTCTGATCCAGCATCCGGTTAGCGTTTTGCGGATTGTCGGAGCCATGTTACTCGTTGCTGGGGTCATTCTTATTCGACTCTGAGCGCCTAGAGCATACCAAACCCGCCGTATCATCTTGGGGATTTTGTTATCAAATCGCTAATGGTGTGTTTCAAAATTGAAGGCATCTTACCAAGTCAAGAGGACGTGGATTTCCAGGAACCAGTAAAGGTATTAATTTCCCATTACGGTGCTCTTCCTAAATATGTAGGCATTTAGAGCGTGAGATGAACGATTCTCGACCATCAACTTTGTTGCGACAGTTTTCACTTGATTATCCTGGCATCTGGAAAACTGTGGACCATTGCCGGTCCGAGCAAGGCCAAACAAGCCCGAAATGGGCTGGTTCAGGCAAAATAAAGCCCCAACCGTTTGAACGACCAGGGTTTAGTGAGTAACCGTCTCCCAGAAAATTACTCACAAGGCAAATCAAATGACATCGAGCCGTCCGAGTGGATAACAGCTTCAATATCTGAATGCAAGAAATTTCGATCTGAAAAGTCTTCGGTTATAAATTTTCTGCCATGACGCAAAAACGAGTGCAGGGAGTCCTTGTTACTTGATAGATTCTTTAAGCGCTTTTGCTGGAGTAAACTTCGGAACTTTGGTCTCAGGAATATTGATTTTTTCTTTGGTCTGAGGGTTCAAGCCTGTCCGAGCCTGTCTGACGGC
>JBMFSZ010000294.1:0-4836 GCA_049967315.1 Desulfomonilaceae bacterium | reverse complement strand
CCTGCGGCAAAATTCAATATCCAACTCGGCATTGGCCGTCTCTATTGTAAATGTTCCCCCATTTGGCATGGCGTCTCTTGCATTGACCGCCAGGTTCATCACAATCTGCGCCAATTGCGAAGAATCAGCCCTCGTGGAATCCAGGTCATCGCTCAGACGAAGATCAATTCTGATTGTCTTCGGTATGGTTCGTGAGAGAAGCTCCTGAATCTGAAGGACCTCAACATTAATGTTGGTATCGCGGAATTTGGGTTCGACCTTTCTGCTGAAGGTTAGCAACCGGTCCACGAGATCGGCGCCTCGTTTCCCAGCGTCATATATATGTCTGACTTCCGGAAGTTCGTCTTTGTAACGTTGAAGCATTACTTCAGAATATCCCAGCACTACCTGTAGGAGGTTATTAAAATCGTGTGCGATGCCGCCCGCGAGCGTGCCGATAGCCTCCATTTTCTGAGCCCAGAAGAGCTGTTTTTGCAGTTCGATTTCAAGTGTTCTATCTCGGCCTACGGAGACAAAATTGACGATTTGACCTGCCGAATCAAGGACCGGAGATATAACGGTGTCTTCCTGATAGAGTGATCCATCCTTTCTTTTGTTTACGAATTGGCCTCTCCAGATTTCGCCTCTCGAGATCGTATGCCACATATCCTGGTAGAATTTCTTGTCATGATAACCGCTGACAAGGAGATTGGGAGTTTTTCCAATAGCCTCCTCTCTGGAATATCCGGTAATTGCTTCAAAAGCCGGATTCACATATTCTATTTGTCCAGCTGGATCAGTTATGATTATGTTTTCTGTTGCTTGTTCTACAGCGGTGGCAAGAAGTTTTTGAGCCTGTTCGGATTTTGCTCTTTCGGTCACGTCCCTGATCCATACCTGCACCCCGGGTTCACCCTGGACAGTGACGGCCCGAGCCAGGATTTCGCCTCTGAAACAGGATCCATCTTTGCGCTGCAAATTTACCTCATACTGAGCGACAACCTTCTCACCTCTAATCCTTGCGAGAGCCCGCTGACGCGTGATATCCTGGTAATCCGGATGATAGATTATCCAGTGTTGCTTGCCCTCGAGTTCCCCTGGTTCGTAGCCCAGCATCTCGTAAAGCCGGGTGTTGGCGAAGACTATGGTTAGCCCTTTTTGAAGTATAATTCCGTCAAAACTGTTCTCAACCAATGATCGATATCTTTCTTCTCTTTCCAACAGATTTTCCTCGAGACGCTTGCGTTCACTTACATCTGTGACGGCTGCTATAATTCCTTTGGATAGGTCAGATTTATCAAAAGGGCTCATCCGAATGTTTGCGAAAAATATGGAGCCGTCGGTTCGAATCATCGTTGCTTCAGCTTCGGCTGTTTTTCCTGCTTCAAGAGACGAGTAGAGAATGTTTCCCACTCGTTCAAATTCATCCCGCGATGGGTAAAGACGGCTAGAATCCTGGCCAAGGATCTGTTTCTGATCCTTAAAACCGAATAAATCAAGCCAGGCATCATTTACCCATAAAATGCCTCTTTTGATAGAGGTGAATCCGATGCCTATTGGGGAGGCGGAGAGGATACCAGCCACCGTTTGCTGGCTCTCACGAAGCTTGTCTTCTATCTTTTTGCCTTCTTGAAGCCTGAATTCAAGTTGCTCTACCGCCTCTTGCAATCTGGCTGTGCGTTCAGCTACCAGGTCCTCCAACTCAGTTTTGGTCCGGAGGAGTTCTTCTTCGATTCTTTTGAGGTCTGTGTGGTCGTTCCCGATTGACAGTATTTCGCGAACGTTTCCCTCTCGGTCAAAAATCAATTTATTGGTCCAGGAAATCCATACTCTTTCACCGTTTCTCCTCATGTTCTCATTTTGATTGTTTATATAGCGCTCCGGCCCTACGGGGATATCCCTGATCATTTGCGCCAGATCGGCGCCCGATTGATCAATCTCAGGGACTATTGTCCCGATGATATTTTTTCCAATTATTTCTTCAGGGTTAAATCCAAGAAATGAAAGACCAAAGTTATTGAGAAACGTGACTTCTCCAGTTGGTTTCCACCTCAGAATAATGCTGTTAGCGCAGTCAACAAGCTCACGGTATATCTCCCAACAATTCAGCATGTTCTCAGGATTGCCTGAGGTGTCAATCTCATCGGGGGGATTAACTTTAGCGGTAATCGCTCGGCGTAACTCGTTCAACTCGGCAATCAACTGATCTTTGGTCTTGTTTTGGTCGTCCATGTGATCTTTCAAGGGTGGAAAAGGGGATTCAGCTTTATAAGTGTATGTTCAAAATCGCTAATTCCTGAAACTCACTGGTATAACCGAATCGTCAAGTGTCACAACGTAAATTATGATCGCCGCTAGCATTAGACCTACAACCAGCCAAACTCTCCAGTCTTTGTGCAATTTCTTTGAACTGAACTCAAACTGATCCGGCTGTTCGCGTTTAGCATGATTTTGATGTTTGTGATTTTTTTGGGCCATGTATTCTCCTTCCAAATTTACGGTTTTTCATTATAGGTAGAAACGAAGCAGATCGGAAACTTTTTTCTTGCCCTGACGAGTAATTGTTTAGGCCGTTCAATTCCTGAATGAGACCAGTCATGAGATTATAAAGCCGTTTAATTTGATTGCAGTTGCTCCAAATGCTGTCTGGAAGTAAATAATGAGTGCAAGCTGGGGATATAAAAATTGAGTTCTTCAAACATTTGTAAGTTTTGCAGTAACTAATAGTACTAATGACGACCCTTTATACAATCGCAAGGCCCATTTGAATGAATAGAATAACTACTCGTGGGTCGTGTAATCAAATAATAAACCGGTTAAATAAGTCGTAATCACGTATCCAACTTAGGAGGAAAACATATGAACGCTTTCACTCTGGTTTTTGTTGCTCTGCTGGTGTTTGCGCTGGCATATCGGTTCTATGGTATGTTTATAGCTCGGAAGGTATTGCGCCTTGATCCTTCCAGACCTACCCCCGCCTCTGTGATGGAGGATGGCCACGATTATCATGTTACCAACAGGTACGTGCTTTTCGGCCATCATTTTGCCGCTATTGCGGCTGCAGGACCGCTTATTGGACCAGTCCTCGCCGCCCAGTTTGGATACTTGCCGGGGGCTTTATGGATAATAATTGGCGCAGTAGTCGCAGGAGCAGTCCATGACATGGTGGTGCTCTTCGCCTCTGTGCGGCATAAAGGTCAGAGTCTATCGGCTATCGCAACTGCGGAGATAAATACTAGAGCAGGCACGGTAGCCTCTTTTGCCATATTGTTCATCCTGATTCTTACGCTTGCGGGCCTTTCCATAGCGGTCGTAAATGCAATGTTCAAAAGTCCGTGGGGAACTTGGACCGTATTCAGCACGATTCCTATCGCCCTTATAATGGGAGTTTACATGGAACTGCTGAGGCCAGGAGACGTTAAGGGAGGAAGTATTATTGGTGTTGTACTGCTGTTCCTTAGCATCTTGGCAGGACCTTATGTTGCCGCGAACCCCACGCTCTCATCCTGGTTGACTCTTACGAAACCTCAGTTGGCCTTGTTCATTCCGGCCTACGGATTCGTAGCTTCCGCTCTCCCTGTCTGGTTACTTCTGTGTCCCAGGGATTACCTTTCAACATACCTCAAAATTGGCACTCTCAGTCTATTGGTCATAGGTATTGCGGTTGTTCAGCCTGAATTAAAGATGTCTGCCTTAACCCCGTTTATTCATGGTGGCGGCCCGATAATTCCCGGAACCTTGTTTCCGTTTCTATTCATAACTATAGCTTGTGGCGCGTTGTCCGGTTTCCATGCCATTATCGGAACGGGGACTACTCCAAAAATGGTGGCAAACGAGAACGACATTCTGTTTATCGGCTATGGCGCCATGCTCGTAGAAGGTGTTGTGGCGATACTGGCCCTTACAGCGGCGTGTGTCCTTGTCCCAGCCGATTATTTTGCCATCAATGCGCCTGCCGCAGTATTTAATAAGCTGGGATTGAGCACTGTGAACCTTCCAGAATTGTCTCGAGCCGTGGGTGAACAACTTCAGGGGCGCCCCGGAGGAGCAGTTTCTCTAGCGGTAGGAATGGCCTATATTTTCGAGTCTATTCCTTTTTTCAAAGGCTTGATGGCGTACTGGTATCATTTTGCGATAATGTTTGAAGCCGTGTTTATTCTAACCGCAGTAGATACTGGGACTCGCGTGGGCCGTTATCTTCTTCAGGAAATGATCGGAAAAGTGATTCCGAAGTTTAACGAAAAGAAATGGGCGCCAGGCATTGTTTCTACAAGTTTCCTATTTACCTTCGCATGGGGTTATTTCGTATATACCGGAAACATTTCAACTATCTGGCCTGTTTTCGGAATGAGCAATCAACTCCTGGCTACCTGCGCTCTAATCGTAGGCACAGCGTTGATCTTCAGAATGGGCAGGGCCAAATACGCATGGGTAACAGCCGTTCCAGGGCTACTGATGATACCGGTCGTAATGTCGGCTGGGTATTTGAACATCACAAACAATTTTTTGCCTAAAGGTTTATATCTTCTTGTCACTATTTCCATAATCCTAATGGCTCTTATGGCAGAAGTTTTCATTGAGGCGTTCAGGAAATGGTACCAACTGTATATGGAACCGTCTCCCTCCGAGGAGACAGCCGATGATTATGACACGGTGTCTTCATAGAGCCGCTTTGGGTTAGTCATTCACATTTTCTCCTGACCGGTCCGGCCAGCTCCAGAATTTGAGCCTGAGCCGGACCGGTTCACTTTTAAGCCCCTTTGAAAAACTGCCTGCTAATTTACTACCTCATGTCAATGGGATACAATTAGAGTGAAACATCCAATGGATGCTATTGGCCCCAGGCTGAAACCAGAG
>JBMFSZ010000293.1:0-4893 GCA_049967315.1 Desulfomonilaceae bacterium | reverse complement strand
TGAAAAGTAGCGCCCCCAAGATCGAGGCTTCTCTGGACATAGCGTCACGCGCGTCAATCTCCACTGGGCCACGGCTACCTATTACCACTACTCGACCTCCTTTAGCGAGAATTTTGAGGTCTCGACCAAGATTGGAATGAGCTGCCATTTCCAATATTAAATCAACTCCATTCTCATTGGTCTTCACCATAATCTGTTCGAAATGGTTGTCAAGTCGATGGTTAATTGCGTGGTGTGCGCCTTGAGCTATCAAAAATTCCAATCCACTTTCAGATCCTGCTGTGGCAATGATGTTCATTCCGTGAGATCTAGCCAACTGTATGGCAGCGATCCCTACCCCTCCTGATCCGCCATGAATTAAGACCGTCTCCCCAGGTTGAGCCAAGGCTCTATGGAAAAGCGCTTTATAAGCAATTCCGTATGGCACTCCAAGGGAGGCTCCCTGTTCAAATGATACCCGCTCAGGTAATGGGTGAATATGCGATTCGAGGCATAAAGAGTATTCAGCGTATGTTCCGCTAATACTGCCAGCGATATACACCCGGTCTCCTACGGAGAAACGTTTTGCCAGAGTTCCTACCGCGTGGACTACGCCTGCGCCATCCATGCCTGGAGTATAAGGTAACTGAGGTATTTTCGCATACTGGCCAGAGCGGATATATGTATCCACAGGGTTGATCCCTGCCGCTCTAACAGCAACAAGGACCTGTCCGTCCAACGGTTGTGGAAGCGGAACATCCTCAACCCTCATTACATCAGGAGCGCCAAATTGCCTAACAACTATTGCCTTCATGGTATTCTCCAATTTGAATGTGAAGTTAACTCGGCTCACATTGTTCTGTCGTAAAACTTGTTTCCGTATGAAAAGCAATCTCGGTTGATGATTGTAATATAGGCGACCATGCCTTGCTTAGTGATCTTCTGTAGGGGAAAAGTGGTCAGATCTTTGAATGCCATGTCCCGTGCAGGTCTGGTTTCGGAATCGACTCTGAATGGGTATTATTAGGTTCAGGAGTAAACCTGATTTAACGTTTTTTCCAAACAAGCAGTTTGGGATCTAGTTCAACAAAAGGCGACGGGGGCTCCATTGAACACCTTCATGTTTCCGTCCCTTCGATAGCCATTCCGCAATTATGTTCTTTACCAAAAAACAGTTGGCGTGAACAACAGCTTTCGTCAAACTGGAAATTAGATAGCCTGAAAACTCTTAGAGCGTAAACAGGTTACCTTGATCCCAGCAAACGATCCTGCCCCTCGGTACACAATATGCTTTTTGGATTTTGCCGCGTATCCAGACCTTAAGCTCAGGTCAAAACGCTCAAGACAATTCGAGCCTCGATTTGCTGACAACTTTTTCGAGGCTCTTTTCAATGATTTCAATATGTTAGTGGAGCGGGAAACGGGATTTGAACCCGCGACTTCAACCTTGGCAAGGTTGCACTCTACCGCTGAGTTATTCCCGCACGAATGAATAATATACAAGATCTGGATCGGCCGTGTCAACAAAAAAATGGCCAAAAGCGGCCTTGATCTTCCATTTCGGAAGATCAGTAAATGGAACAGAAACCGTTTACAGTCAGGCAATTACCTCGATAGGATCTCCCGACCTGATGACGCCTCCTTCAACAACTGTAGCGAAAACCCCCTGTTCAGGCATTATGCATTCACCGATTTTGTTGTAAATGGCGCATCTGGTATGGCATTCCTTGCCAATCTGTGTTACTTCGAGGATAACCGATTGCCCTATCTTGAGACGCTCGCCCACCTTTATCGAACCCAGATCAAAACCTTCAGTACAGATGTTCTCAGCAAAACTTCCAGGCTTGACATCAAACCCTTTGTTTTTCATGGTCTCGATCTGCTCAATAGCGAGCAATGACACCTGTCGATGCCAATCCCCTCCATGAGCATCGCCTTTTAACCCGAAGCCGACCTCCAGGATGCCTTCTCCCTTATCGGTTTTTGGGGTTCCTTTCTTTTCACTAAAACAAACAGCAATGACCTGACCATTTTTTCTAGTCAAACCCGCGGTTGCTGAGACTTTTTCCACTAGTCTTCTTCCTCGGTCGTCTTTCCAGAGGCTTCGATAATTTTTTCAGCGATATTACTCGGAACTTCTTCATAATGAGAAAATTCCATTGAGAATATGCCACGACCGGATGTCATCGAAGTCAGGTCAGACGCGTATTTCAATACTTCCGCCATAGGTACCATGGCCTTGATTACCTGATTGCCACCTTTGGCGTCCATACCACTGATCCTTCCCCGTCTGGAGTTAAGATCACCCATGACATCACCCATACAATCTTCTGGAACTATAACCTCCATGTTCATGATAGGTTCCAGCAGGGTAGGATTGGCCTGAAGCACGCCCTTCTTGAATCCTTTAGACGCTGCGATTTTGAACGCCTGTTCAGAAGAATCTACGTCGTGATATTTTCCGTCAAATACTGTAACCCGTACGTCAATAACTGGATGACCGGCCAATGCGCCGGCCGCCATTGCTTCGACGACTCCCTTCTCTACTGCTGGTATGTATTGCCTGGGAATGACACCTCCGACTATCTTGTCCACAAACTCAAACCCTTTGCCCCTTTCCATGGGCTCAAGCTCAAGCCAGGCTACGGCAAATTGGCCTCTACCGCCTGTCTGCTTTTTGAGTTTACCTTCGACTTTGGCTTTTCCCTTAATAGTCTCCTTGTAAGGAACTTTGGGGGTTTTGAGATTTACATCAACTCCAAATTTCCTCTTCAGCTTTTCAACAACCACCTCGATGTGGACCTGTCCCATGCCTGAAATAAGAAATTCATTGGTACGTGCGTCACGGTTGACCACTAGAGTAGGATCTTCTTCTACAAGACGTGCCAAACTCTGGGTAATTTTTTCTTCGTCACCCTTGGCTTTTGGTTCAATTGCAAATGAGATAACCGGTTGCGGAAGACTCGGCATGGGAAGGATGAGTTGTGATTTTTCGTCACACAAGGTGTCGCCGGTTAGGGTTTCTTTAAGTTTCGCAACCGCAACTATGTCACCAGCATTGGCCGCTTCGATCGCCTTCTGGGATTTGCCTCTCAATATGAATAACTGGCCGAATCTCTCCTTGGATTGTCTGGTTGCGTTATAGAAATTTGAATCAGGTGTAAGTTTACCGGAAAAAATTCTAAACACACTTAGCCTTCCAGCGTAAGGGTCGGCCAGGGTCTTGAAAACTCGGGCGCAAAAAGGTTCCTCCTCCGAAGGATTCCTTGAACTTTCTTCCTTGGACGGAGTCAGGCCAACCACTGGTTTCATATCTGCCGGAGATGGGCAAGCGTCTGTTATGAGGTCAAGAATTGGCTGAATACCTTTGTTTACCAAGCCAGAACATATCATGACTGGCATAAACACACGGTTCCGGATCCCTTCTCTGAGAGCGTTAAACAGCTCATCGGACCCCAATTCTTCGCCTTCGAGATATCTTTCCATCAAGCCGTCATCTACCTCAGCCAAATCTTCTATGAGGATATCTCGATATGATGAGGCTTCTTCTTTTAGATCATCCGGAATGTCGGCCCTGCTTACATTTTTTCCATCTCCTTCAAACAAGACGGCTTTCATTGTAAGAAGGTCGATAACACCCTTAAAGTTGTTTTCCTTCCCAACTGGTAATTGTAAGAGTACCGGTTTAACTTTTAACGCCTGCTTTATATCGGCTATCACCTTCTCGAAATCGGCTCGCTCACGATCCATTTTTGTAACAACCAACACTCGAGGAAGCTCAGCGCTCTCAATTAATGACCACACTTTCTCCGTGAGGGGTTTAACTGAATCCACAGCATCAACTACTAATAGGGCAACATCCGCTGCTGTTAGAGCAAAGGTTACTTCCGCTCCAAAATTTGTGTCACCGGGGGTATCGATAAGGTTGATCTTCTTCTTTTTCCATTCCACCGAAAAGAGGGCCGAACCAATTGAGATACCACGTTTGACTTCTTCAGGCTCGAAGTCAAAATTGGACGAACCGTCCGTAACTTTACCCAGACGATCCACCGCTCCTGAGTCAAAAAGCATGGCTTCACACAAGGTGGTCTTCCCTGATCCGGCGTGGGAAACGACTGCTGCATTTCGGATGTCTTCAGTTTTGAATTGCTTCATAGGCGCCCCTTCGGAAGTGAGCTACCGTCTTTAAAATTCGGTGCTCGATCTTATATGTAAAACTTAAATAAATCACAACTAATGCTGGTTCGTCAAGGATTGGATATGTTGAAAGAATCAAATTTTGAAGTTGCTTATAATGGCTACAGTTCATTCGAATTAGAGAAATGTGCTTTTATTCAAATGTTGAGTCAGTTCCACCCTGTTAGCCCTCTGATTTCCTCAAACACCTGGCCCGCCGAAATCCCGTTGAGACAACGTTTGTCTGAGCAGTTCGATTTTCTACACCCGAGGCACGGTAGTTCTTCTTTGCGAACTACAACGTGGCCTTTGCCATATGGGCCAACTTTAGCAGGATCCGTTGGTCCGAACAAAGCGACTATAGGGCAACCCAGCAATGCAGCAATATGCATCGGCCCAGAATCAACCCCCACATACAAACTTGAAGCCTTTATCAACGCAGCCGCTCCCATAAGTCGCAGTCGCCCCGCAGCAACCAGGGGTTTTTGCTTCATGTGGGAGACAATTAGGTCCAAATAATTCAACTCTGCTGGCGCACCCCCGAAGGTTACTACAACATTCAGTTCATGGATAAGTTTGTCCGCGAGTTCTGCCCAAGCGCGGTCGCTCCAGAATTTTGTTGCCCACCGTGTCGCCGGGTTTACGTAGACTATTCTCTGCCCATGACCTACTCCAGCATTTTCGAGGAATGATAGCGCTTCCGCTTCAGCCGGCTTCCCAATGGCCAACCAAAAATCC
>JBMFSZ010000292.1:0-4898 GCA_049967315.1 Desulfomonilaceae bacterium | reverse complement strand
CCTCCCTTTCGAGGCAAAATCCCCTGATAGAAATCTAACGGTTCCTAAAATGCATATTTTTAGCAGGGGGTTTTTTTACATTAACCCCCTGCCTTGGGAAGGGTCAAATGAAAAAACACTTTTCAAACAAATTATTATCCTACAATCGGATCCATGGATACCGCCGGATGTTCTTTCTCCTGGAGGAACGGAAGAATTTCGTCTTCGGTAACCCCTACGGTCTCATCGGCAATTCGATCCGCCAGATTGGAAATGCCGAATTTTTCGCCTTGGGCGTTAATTTTGTCTCTGAGCATTTCCTTCAGGTTCTTGGGCAACCAGACCAAGCGTCTGATGCCTCCTTCGGCGGATACATATTTGTCAGACACGATATACAGCTTGCTGTGTCCAACGAACCCCGGGGTGACGTTCCCACCACCGGCGCTACCGGCAAGTGTTGTGAATTTCATGCCGCAAGGGGTCATC
Source organism: Desulfomonilaceae bacterium (assembly GCA_049967315.1). Classification (GTDB taxonomy): domain Bacteria; phylum Desulfobacterota; class Desulfomonilia; order Desulfomonilales; family Desulfomonilaceae; genus CAJBEZ01. Next base: position 4,433 of record JBMFSZ010000292.1, on the reverse strand, counting down.
CCCTTATAGTCACGGTCAACGGTCATTATTCCGTTGCAAATCGGCAACACCGCAGCAATACATTCAAAGCATCCGCAGGAAGTCATTGGACTTTCCATAATTGAATACGCGCTGCATCCCTGGACTTTGCCACGTGAAGCTTTGCTTACGAAATCATTAACACCTTCCCATTGACCAAGTCTTTCATCAAGGATTTTGCCCTTTTCGATTGGTTGATTGGGACCGGTAGGGTTGATTTCGTTGGAAGCTTTGCAATCGAGCCAGTTATAAGCTCCACACAGACCGGCTCTCTGCGGGGTTACTACGCATACGTGGGTAGGAGCGAAGCTCTGGCAAAGAGTACATGAGTAATAGACGTTTTCGTCCTCGTCCTTCATGCCTTGAACTCGTGAGTCTCTCACTGCGTAGGCTTCTCGCGCTTTTTTCAGCAGTTCGTCACATTTTGCCTGATCTGTAAAGATTGTGACCTTAACTTTGTCCAGGACCGCTCCGAAGTCCTGATGATATTTCGCATGGAGAATCGAACCGATGTGCTTCAGGGAAAAGCCCTTATCCACAGCGCCTTTACCAATACGTACCCATGCTATGTCACGCTGTCCAATATGCATCAAGCCCTGCGCATAGTTAATTAGATGGTGAATCTGTCTTTCCAGAATCGGCTCGAAGTCAGACTGCATTTTTCGACCGGCCACTTCAACGTAAATACCGATGGGCAGTCTTGTGCCTGGCTTTATGTCCTTCAGGTCCGGACCAACCAGGTCAACTTGACCATCTTCGATTTCGCTCATGTCCTTCATGACCGTCAGCTCGACGCCAGTAGTCTTGCCGCCGCCAGCTTCCATGTAAATGTCATCGCCTCTGATTCTTTCGCCTTCGAAAGCGGGACCATATGCGACCGGCACTGGAACTTCCGTTACTGTTACCTTGAGTCCTCTAACTTCGATGGCTTTGGCTACAATGTCTTTGTGAGCAATATTGGAAACCACGTGTTCATAGGTACATACACCGGTTGGCAATATTTCAGGTATGGGAGTATCGGCTATAGTTGGGAATCCATAGTTGATAGCCCCGGCCGCCGCCGCGTACCACTCGTCTGAAACATCACCCAATGCCAACACGAAAGCGAATACACGGTCTTTGTTGTATATTAGGACTTTTCTAAAATCACCAGGCTGAATACCACCAAAACTCAGCGCTGCTCTAGTTGCAAAACCAACTGCAAAAATCGCAGAGGAAATATCTGGCCCAAAAGGTACCAATCTCGTGGGCCAACCTACCTGGACACCAGCTTCTTTAAGCTGCTGGCTGAAGGTCGTGCCGTTGTGATTAGCGGCCATAAAGACATACAGGTTTTTCTTTTGCAGTTCCAGGGCCATATCCGCGGCAATTTCCTTGGTAGGAGCAGATCCTACGATGGCTGCAAATCCAGGGGCTGTGCCGTCCACAAACTCAACACCCCTTTTTCTCAAAATGATGTCGTCCGCAGCTCCCAACCAAAGTTTATCGTCAGTTGGATCCTCTGCCGGTAAATAGAAATCAGGGTCTTCGAGATATCTAATAGCTTCCAGAATTTCGAAGTTGAACAAAGTCGCCATTCCGGCATCCAGTACCGGCCCAAGATAGGGAAGATGGTTCTTTTCACGTATGGGGGGTGGAATTAATTGTTCGGCTCTATCAAGAACCAGTCCAGCGTCTCCAAGGTTCTTTACTGGGAAGCCTAGAATTCCATAAATTACTGGCAGGTAGTACCCTGTATTGGGGAACGAGATTTCCTGCTTCTGACCATACTTTTGCACCGCCTGCTCGTAACGTTTACGGGTCTTTTCATAAACTTTGTGAGCGCCGGCTATGACATTCGCTGAGATTATCTTGGACACTGTGTATATCCTCCTATGAAAACATTTTGGCTAAACATTTTGATGCTGCGGGGCCTCTTTTTCGGGACCCCCCGCAGCTATCTCTTCGCTGATCTTAGATTTAACCGGCTATATCACGCCTCATGGCCATATCCATAAGTACTCTTTCACGAGCTTTGTCAATTCCAAGGGCCTTACGTTTGGCGTCAATATGCGCAATGCATCTCTTGGCCATTTCGTATGGATCCTTTTCTACCATGTCCCATTTCCCGCCATAGGTTTTCTCAATGTCTTTGAAGAGATAATTTGTGCATACATCTTCGTTTATCGTCGGGAACCCTGCGCCAAAGAGGACATAACACCCTGAAGCGACAAAGTATTGACCGATTGATACGGCCTTTTCACTCATCCATTCGGGCGCCACACCGACAGCCGGAATATCTGAGATGTCATCCCCAAGTCCACCATCTTTAACAACAGCAGTGGCCGCCACGAGAATTCGGGAATTGTCCACGCACGATCCCATGTGGAGACAGGGCGGAATACCAACTGTTTCGCAGACTTCAGCCAACCCTTGCCCCGCATATTTCTTTGCAGCGTCCGGTGAGAGCAATCCTGCTTTTCCTAGCGCGATAGCGGAACATCCCGTTGTAAGCACCAACACGTCGTTCTTTATGAGTTCTTTGGCCAGTTCAACGTGGAGAAAATCCTGTTTTACGCGGGCATTTCCACAACCGACGATTCCTGCCAATCCCCTGATTCGGCCATTTATGATGTTGTCATTAAGTGGCCGATAAGAAGCCCGGAACATACCGCCCAACATATAGTTAATAGTCTCATGGCTGAAACCAACTACCATATCTTGCTGCTCGGTAGGAATGTGGACTTTGCCTTTGTCGCGGTTCGGAAAATTGTCTATGGCATCTTTGATTATGGCTTTGGCGGTTTCAAAGCCGTGTCGTTCGTCGTACGCGTAATGTTTGTATGCGCCCTGCATTTTTGCGATCGGGCTCGTTGTGACTATCTGAGTATGGAAGCATTTTGCTAGTTCGGCGACACCCTGCATGATGCACTGAACGTCTACAATCATCGTTTCAAGCGCGCCTGTTATGATCGCAAGCTCCTGTTGCAGATAATTTCCGGCGATCGGGATACCGTGACGCATTAGTATTTCGTTCGAGGTGCAGCAAATTCCGCCCAGGCTTATACCACCCGTAGCTCCCTTGCTTTTAGCGTAGGCTATCATTTCCGGATCCTGAACGGCCTGCACGATAATCTCGGACAACGAGGGTTCGTGACCGTGAACAATAATGTTTACAGTGTCTTCCTTCATGCAACCCAGGTTAACTTTACCGAGGATAGGAACTGGTGTTCCATAGAGGCAATCCGAAAGGTCCGTCGCAATCATTGAGCCACCCCAACCATCACCCAAAGCACACTTTGTGGCCAGTCGGATGATATGCTCCATCTCCTGGTTAACACCCATGTGGGTCATGTGCATGACCTCAACAACGGGTCTGTCTATACCAGTCGGGATAACACCCTCTTTACGCCATATCTCTTGTCTTTTGAGCGGGGCACGCTTCACGTTCATGATTTCGCCGTGCTGCTTGCCATATTCAGCAAGCGCCTTTTTTCCAACTTCTACGGCGATGTCTTTGAACTCCCGGCCTTCGGTTTCCACTTCATAATCCATGGCTAGGGCTAAGACCTTGGCTTTGTCTTTTATTGAGTAATCGGGCAGTTCACCTTGTGCAGCTAAAAGAAATGTATGAGCCACATGCCGCCCGTGATCGCTGTGCGCTGAAGCTCCGGCGGCTACCATACGAGCAAAGTTCCTTGCGGCGATGGTTTCTGGTGTGGCGCCACATAGACCTGTTCTAAGTTTTCTTTCTTCGGGAGTCTCAGTTTTACCTTTTGGCGGCAAGACCCTGCACGGACCCATATTGCAGATTTTACAGCATGTCCCGCCTTTACCAATTGGGCAGGCAGTCATGGTTCTGGCGCGATGAAAGGCCGTTTTGTAACCTTTCTCATCGGCGTATTTAAGGCCTTCCAGAGTGACTTCACACGCGGTATGCTCGGACCAATCCACTGGAGGCAGTTCCTTCTTTTTAGCCGGAGCAGCGAAGACTACTTCTGGCTCAGCCTTCGCCGCCACTGCCGCTGCAGGTTTGGCGGATGGCGCCGGAGCAGCGCTCGGGGCTTTTCCTGACAGCAGGGTGTCCAAACCGGCCATCATGGAGGTCAGTCCTTTCAAAGCTTTAAAAGCGCCGACCATTTCCTTAAGACCCTGAATATCGTCCTTGGTCAATTGACCCATAATTTCTTCCTCCTCTTCACTCGCTGCTTGAACAACGGGTGCTTTCACAATTTCTTCCTTAAGGGTTTCTGCTACAACTGTGGAAACCTTGGGAGCTTCGGTCAGCGGTTCGATAACTTCAGCGGCCGCTGTAGGAGCTGTTGTAGTTGTTGGGGTGGATTTGGGTTTTTCGACGGGTTTAGGGGGCGGCGTGGGCTCAGCCTTGGGTGGGGCCGCTGGCTTGGGAGCCGCTGGTTTAGCCGCCTGTTTGGGTG
>JBMFSZ010000291.1:1482-4910 GCA_049967315.1 Desulfomonilaceae bacterium | reverse complement strand
ATTAGCGAATCCACCTATGATATTCCATGCCCCGCCAAGCCCAGCGAACATCAGCACCAGCGTTGCAATGCGTAAGTAGTATCCACCATTGTCGAAAATCAAAGCGGGGAGAAGGAGAACCAGAGCTATCAAAATCCACCGAACCAATTTTGTCTCTTCTTCTTTTGGCACGGAGTTCATGAGGACTTATCCCCCAACAAACCAGCCGGGCGATAAGCAAGAACCAGAATGAACACTACAAACACAAAAAGGTTCTGAAGTTGGGTGGGAAAGAAAACCGAGGTCAAAGATTGAATCACACCGATGATAAGTCCCGCTAACATCGCCCCGGGAACACTCCCGAGGCCGCCAAGGACCACCACGGTGAACATGATCAAGCCCCAGTCATGTCCTATAGTTGGAAACACATAAGAATAAGGAAGAATCATTGCCCCAGCCGCTCCGGCAAGGCCTGTGCCTAGAGCGAAAGCGAGTATGTACATCCGATAAGGGTTGATACCAACGAGCACAGCGGCGGTCCGATTTTGAGCAGTAGCCCTTATGGAACGACCTAAATCAGTCCATTCCATAAAAACCCAAAGAAGGGACGCCAGAATTGCCGCCCCGAAAAATGCCAGGATCTGTGGCACGTTAAACTGGAAAGGCCCCAAGTGCACGGCCATGGTCGTATAAGAGGTAGGTGCGGAACGAAAATCCGCTCCAAACAATAGTTGCGCGCCGCTCACCATCACCATGCCTATAGCAACGGTAAGGAATATCTGAACCACTAGAGGAGCATCCAAGACCCGTTGAACCAAATATTTTTGCACCAAAGCCCCGAAACAAAAGACTACCAGAAAGACTAGAGGAGACGCTAATGTCGGGTCAAGGCCAGTTGCCACAGACAGAAAGTAGGCTACAAACATCCCCATCATGAGGAACTCTGGTTGCGCAAAATTGACCACGTCAACGATGCCAAAGACGAGGCTCAGACCGACGCTAACCACCGCGTAAACGCCGCCTGTCAATATTCCGTTGAATATGGCCTGGAGAATATTCGTGATCACGGTTTTGCCCCGTTCCAGTTCAAGAATCTTTATTGAAGGCCAGAAGACAGCAACTGGATAATCCGTAACCATTCAGTTGCGAGGGGGAATTTTAAAAATAGCCTATGATTTCAAGCAGCGGACCTCAAGATTCCGCAACCACCGCAAAGCGGTTTGGTCCAACTGAAGGGTTACGATAATCCAGTCTATTTCGGCCAGTACGGTTGGCCCTTAGCGTAGCCCTCTGGCCAAACCGATACCATCTCGCCTTTTTGCCATTGAGCCGTAATTGGGTAGGCGAGGATGTTAAGGCCACTAGCGTCGAACTTTATTCCGCCGCCAGGAAGCCCTGCCGCAGGCATGGTGGTCAAGTTAATTTTGTGCAGCGCAGGACCAAGCTTCTCCGGATCCAAGGTCTTTGCATCGTCCATTGCCGCCGTAATAGCATATAGACAAACGGCGTGTTCAAATGCCTCGTGAGGCATAAACTTGCCTACTTTCTTTCGATAGATGTCGCCGATTTCGCCGTAGTGATCGTAATTCGAGGTGTTAACACTAAAGACCCCATCGGCTAGGTCACCCAGAGTCTTGCTGAACTCCGGAATTACATAGCCTGCCGCTCCTCCAAATACTGGAGTGGTTAGTCCTGCTTGTCTCATGGACCGAATGATCAACACTGCGTCTGTGAAGTATGAAACAGGTTCAACTATGTCCGCTTTGACCATGCGGAGCTTCTGAATAATAGACGTAACATCCGTAATTCCGGAAGGGTATCCTTCCTTCAGAGTGACTTCGATTCCCGCTTCCTTGGCCTTAGCGTCCAGCCCGTCGGCCTGAGAGCCGCCATATGCGGTGTCTTCGAAAAGAATTGCCACGCGTTTCACTGGATGGCCAGTTCTCTTGCCAATGTCTATTGCCTGAGTGATCTGAGCAGCCCCGATAACGGTTGCTTTAGGCACCACTTGGAAGATGTATTTGAATCCTCGTTCAGTGAGCTTGTCAGTGAAAGACATAGTCAGGAACGGAACTCGATTACGTTCGGTCACTTCGGACGCTGCAAGGCTGAGAGAACTAGCGAAACAACCAATCACAGCCGAAACTTTCTCACGAGAGAGGAGACGCTGGGCGGCGGAACCCGCGGACGTTGGATCAGACCCCGAGTCCACTGCTAGCAGGACCACCTTGGCTCCACCTAGGCCTTTCACGCCTCCAGCTTTATTTATCAAGTCAGCCGCTATTTCGCATGCTGCCTGCGACGATTTCCCAAATGGAGCTAGTTTACCTGTCAAGGGAACAACCAGCCCAACCTTAACCTCTGAAGTAGCGAGGACACGCTGCGAAGATAAAATCAGCAAGCCAAACAATACCACAAACCCAAGAAACCCGACCGACCACTGTTGCCTCTGAAACATGATTTCCTCCAGTGTTCTATTTGTGCGGCTCGTTTCACTTTGGCGCCTTTGTTCTACAGATTGGTAAAAGAATCCGCTTTCAGTCACTTACGCTACATTATAGGCTGCTTGAGGATCCTGTTTCCTTTTTAGCGCAGCACAATGTAGGATTACACAATGGGAAACTTGCGGGTGATAAACTCTGAGTTGTCTTTTGTGAACGATTTGGATTCCGCCACATCTTCTAACGACCTATTTGACGCGCAACCACTCTCGCTGGCGCTCCGTCAGCGTCTCTAATTTTAACGGGCAGAAAGATAATCTCAACTCTCTTTCCGGACAAAGAATCCAGGTTTGTTAGATGTTCTGCGATCAGAACTCCTTGGGAGAGCAGAATTCTGTGTATCGGCCAGTTGAAGCCCGGCGTTCGTTGACTGTCAGCTATGTCAACGGTACTACAATCCACACCAACTAATTTCACCCCTCGGTCAACCATCCAATTTGCTGCCTCCGGGCTTAGTGAATAATTCTGATCGTAAATGTCTTTACCAAAATTGGGGAACCATCCACAATTTATCAAGACAATGTCCCCCCATTGCAACTCAGGATCGGCTCTTTCAAGGTCATCTGTTCCAATAATCCCGAAAGGTTTGACATCCAAGCGCCACACCACCCCGGAGCCACGAAAACGATCGAGTGGTATTTCATCTATGCCGGGTCCGTCCGGGAAAAAATGGCGTGGAGCATCTACATGCGTACCAACATGGCAGATGATTTGAATTTCTGTGACATTGAGCGGATCCTGCGGCATCTTCCTAATCTGGCTAACTCGGGGAGGGCCAAACGAAGCGAAACGGGGCATTCCATCATAAACGGTCTGGGATAGATCCACCCAAGGCCCTTTTCCGGTCAAGCATTGATCAGAATTGATCTTCATCCAACCTTGCCAACTGTCAGCCATCTTTATGTCCTCCCCCTTCAAGAGTGATGCTTGACAACTCTTCAAACCAGC
>JBMFSZ010000291.1:0-1472 GCA_049967315.1 Desulfomonilaceae bacterium | reverse complement strand
GCACAACCTCAGTGTGATCGAGATCATGCCCTAGGCTGGCCCGAGCGCAAGCCCAAAGTTCCCGGCAGAGCGACCCGAATATAATGGGAGTTTCGGTATCCCGTGCCAACTCGACTGCCGTAGTGAGATCTTTAACCATCAAATCAAGAGAAAATCCCGAAGCGAACGAACGAGATAATATGAACTTCTCAAATTTATTCTCAGTGCTGTTGTTACGACCAGTGGACGAATTCAAAACCTCAATCATGGTGTGGGGATCTAAACCAAATCGACGACCGACTAGAAGAATCTCTGCGGCCGCGATGAGGCCACCCGCTGAGAGCAAATTGTTAAGTGCTTTCATGGCGTGTCCAGATCCTAACCCGCCAGTGTAAAAGACCTTGTTAGCTAGAACTTGAAAAATGGCTTCGCACCTGTCGAGCACAGAGCGATCGCCACCGGCCATTATGGACAGCGTGCCGGCCTCGGCTCTGCTAACTCCGCCAGACACCGGTGCATCCACCATCGCAATCTCTGCGCCGCACAATATTCTACCGAGTTTTCGGGTGTCGATGGGCGACGAAGAACTCATATCAATAAGAATCATTCCCGATTGCATAGAGTTCACTAGACCGTCTCCTGACCCATTGCCCAAAAGAGCGCGTTGAACCGCCTTGCCATCAGGAAGCATGGTTATCACCACCTCGCTGGTGACTCCAAGTTGTGTTATAGAGGTTGCCCCGAAGCATTGGTAATTTTGTGTAAACTTCTGTTCCGTTTGGGTATTCACGTCGAAAACGGTCACGTCAAAGCCCGCCCCGATAAGACGTGAAGCCATGGGCCACCCCATATTTCCTAGTCCGATGAACCCAACTTTTTGAGGCTGATGCACTTCACCACCTCCCGAGCAGTGTGTTGTGTCAACAAAGCCTTGAAAGATCCGTGCTTAGCCCTCCTAGTCTCCAACAAAGCCCGTTGAAAGTTGCCCTAGCTATATTACACTTGAGTGGCATCCAGCATTGAACTGACACTTAGGACTTCTCAAGTAAGTATATTATGACCCCGTTCGGCACAGAGGAGGAAAAACTAACGCAGAGACACAAAACTAGCCGCCAATCTCCGCTAAAGTTTCCTTAGCTACACGCAAGCTATCCATAGCTGCTGGCACGCCACAATAAATACAGGCTTGAAGCAAAACTTCCAGGATCTCTTCTTTACTGCAGCCATTATTTACGGCGCCTCGCACGTGAAGTTTCACTTCGTGCGGCCGGTTGAGCGCTGTCAACATGGCGATGTTAATTAGGCTTCTCGTCTTTCTGCTCAGACCAGGCCTAGTCCACACCCTACCCCAGCAATATTCAGTAACCAGTTTCTGCAAAGGGATACCGAACTCATCAGGGTTGCTTAGAGTTTTGTTGACGTAATCTTCACCCAAGACAGCCTTCCTGACTTCGAGTCCCTTTTCAAACGCCTCGCGTTCCATGCTTTTCCTC
>JBMFSZ010000290.1:0-4916 GCA_049967315.1 Desulfomonilaceae bacterium | reverse complement strand
TGAAGCCCTCCTGGCTATAGCGACTCCCATCCTGCCCGATGATCGGTTAGTCAGGAACCGCACAGGATCCAGAGGTTCCTCGGTTGGACCTGCGGTGACCATAACCTTTAATCCTTTTAGGTCCTTAGGGCTTAGACATCTCTGGACTTCGTCAAAAATTTCTTCAGGTTCAGGCATGCGCCCTTGACCTACCCAACCGCAAGCAAGTTCACCAGAGCCAGGGGTCATTAAATTGTAACCGAAAGTTCTGAGACGTTCCAGATTGAACTGGAGAATTTGATTCTTATACATATTTACATTCATAGAGGGACAAATCAGGACCGGTTTGTCAAAAGCCATTATGGTCGTGCTCAGCATGTCGTCAGCAACACCATTTGCAAGCTTTCCTATAAAATTCGCCGTCGCGGGCGCTATAACTGCCAAATCAGCAGCGTCAGCCAGTGAAATGTGTTCAACGGCAGGCTTATCCCTATCTTTCCACATGTCCTGATAGACAGGATTCCCACTCAAAGTCGCCAACGTGAGTGGAGTCACAAATTCAGTGGCAGAGCGAGTCATTATCACGTGGACATTCATCCCGGATTTCACCATCAGACGAACCAACAATGGGGCCTTGTAGGCGGCAATTCCTCCAGTGATACCCAATAATACCGTTAAACCCATTATTGGCCCTACTTCATTATGCAAGTTAATTTAAAGTCGGATACCTAATATAGGTAGTCTACTACGAAGTATATCCCTGATCCAATATTTTACAACTTCTCAGTGTGATTATAGACCGTTGATTTGGAATACACTATAATATTATTTTAGATTTTGCGCACACCTAATTGTAAGAACTCACCGCTCGATCCTTTTCGCTTGGCAACTGTATTTCACAGCAGGCGCCATGGAACTCGTGGTAAAGAAAAAATGGAAGATCAAATTGGGAAAAGTGGGTTTGGCATCCTCAAATCAATCACTGACTTCATGGCAGGAAGGCCGAGACACGAACATGCCCCGTTTGCATCAAAGGGAAAAGCAGTGATCGACAACGTCTTGACGCTGAAAATTTTTGGAGACATTCCGGAAATCCTAGCAATCATGCCATACTACAGGTTGCGGATGCTACCACTTTTGTATGGCCGACTAGAGGCATGGCGGCGTTCACTGTAGAGAGAAGATGATTGGACAGGCCGAGCATTTGGCCAAATAATCGCTTACTCTCATTTAACTGGCTGTAACAACAGGGGAAGATCCTAAAACCAGATCCACTATACTGACAATGTCCTCTGCCAGGACAAACTCCAGCCCCGCCTTCACCTGCTCGGGCAGACCATCGACATCTATACTGTTGGCAGCGGGAAAAACAACTGTTCTTACACCAGCCCTCTGAGCCGCGAGGGTTTTTTCCTTTATGCCACTGACTGGGAGGATTCTCCCACTCAAAGTAATTTCACCGCTAAGAGCAACGATTCGACGCGCAGGCCGACTCGTGAGCAATGAGATAAGCGCAAAGGCAATGGTAACCCCGGCGGACGGCCCATCCTTTGGTATAGATCCTGCCGGTATATGAATATGTATGTCACTCCCGGAAAAAAAATCTTCGTCGATTCCAAATTTGGCAGCGTTACTTCGGATATAACTCAAGGCCGTTTGCGCGGATTCCCTTAGAATGTCACCAAGGGAGCCTGTAAGGATCAGTTGTTGCGATCCTTTCATTCGTGCGGCTTCCACAAAAATGATCTCGCCTCCGAATTCGGTCCAAACCAGTCCCGTAGTCACTCCGACCTGGTCACTGGATTCCGCCGCCTCGTGTCTATAGCGCTTCGGCCCGAGCAATCGCGCCACCATTTGTGCGTCAACGACATCCGGGACTCTTTTTTCTCCCCCTTGAAGATAGACAAAGGTCAGTTTTCTGCAAATATTGGCGATTTCACGTTCGAGGTTCCTCAACCCGGCTTCCCGTGTGTAATCCCTAATGATGCAGGAAACGGCTTCATCAGTAAATTCCACATCATTACCCCCCAAGCCACAGTCGTACATTTGCCTTGGGATTAGGTAATCGTGGGCGATCCTGGTTTTCTCATGCTCAGTATAGCCAGAAAAGGGTATTACTTCCAAACGGTCCAGGAGAGCGCTGGGCAAATTTTCAATCACATTTGCGGTGGCTATAAACATCACGGAAGACAAGTCAAATGTGACATCCAAATAATGATCACGGAAATTCCTGTTCTGCTCCGGATCCAGGATCTCAAGCAAAACCGAAGCAGGGTCTCCCCTAAAATCCTGGCCTATCTTGTCGATTTCATCCAACATGAAGACAGGGTTTTTCACCCCGAGGTTTCGAATTTCACTGATAATTCTGCCTGGCATTGCGCCTACATAGGTCCTGCGGTGTCCCCTAAGCTCAGCCTCATCTCGAAGACCAGCCATGGAGATCCTGACAAATTTTCTCTCCATGGCCTCGGCTATGGCTTGACCTATGGACGTCTTGCCAGTCCCAGGAGGGCCGGCGAAGCATAAGATAGGTCCCCTAGTAATTCGGGCATGTCTTTTTTTATCAAGTATCCTCTTGACCGCTTCTCTAAGTTCCTCAAGCTTGTAAGGTTTGGACAAATAGTAGGAAGCCCCTTTTGTAAATGCATCCACGGCTGAGTCAACCGACGCATAACCGGTAACTAGCATGATTTCGGTTCTTGGAGCTGCTTGTTTGATATTTTCGGTTAACTGAATGCCGTCCATGCGATCCATTTTTAGGTCAGTAATTATGAGATCAAACTCCTGGCGTTTAATCATATCCAATGCTTCAGCGCCATTGGAGGCAGTGTGAACGATGTGCCCTTCTTTACTGATTACGCGTTCCACATTTGCCCTAGCCATCTCCTCGTCATCGACAACAAGCACTCTGAAACCCTGCTTACTCCTGAGAGTTCGTACTCCTAAAAATTCGAGCGCTCTTTGTTTGGCATGGGCAAGCCCATAGTGCTGACGTTCCAAGATTGCTTCCGCCCGCTTCAAATCGAGATTGTCATCAGTGTAAGTGTTCCAGGGTAAAGCCAGCAGATATTCAATATAATTGAGCCCTATGGCATATTCTGCCGCTGATGGATCGGTTTTTTCCAGTCGCTCAAGTTCCTTGATCGCTGCAGAGCGAGCATGCTCGGGCAAATTAGAGCCGTCCAGTTCGGTTCTAATCTCGACCAACTCGGAAGGGGCCACAGGACGGTCATCCTGGTTTTTTCTAAAAAAACCCATTGCTTAAAGTTCCCTATGAAACAGGATCTGTTGTTTACGGATGATTATAATCACAAACCGCCAAAGCGGCAATCAACTAGTGCGTGTGTAGCTTGAACAGCGTTTAAGATCCACGCGCACTAGCAACACGATGTGTTGCTAAACTGTATTCATGTTGCACATCGCAACATGAATTAAAATGATTTTCCAGGGCCACCGCTACTAGCTTTCAAGAATCGCCGCTACTCTCTACCACTTTGGTTGCGAAACGCAACACTCCAATATTTTTGCATCACAATGGGATTTTGCCAATACCTCCAGTATTATCGCTGAATTATGTAAATATATCAGTATGGCACGAAACTTGATAGTAACAAGACAGAAAAGAAGATACCACCCCTGCTGGAGGGATAAAAAAATGAGAACATGGCTTCAAAAACTGGAACGAATGGCAGCCGCCACCGCATTTGCGGAAGCGGGAGAATGGCAAATGGCGAAAAGCATGGTCGATGAATCCGAGAAAAGATTAGTGACTAGGGACGTTGAGAAAAAGGATGTGCGAAAAATCAGTCCCAGAGGTCGCTCGTACAGGGCTTGATAACTATTCGAACAGGCCTAATCAGGCCCTGAACAGATAAATTGTTTCGGAACAAATATCGTAAACATACTTACAGGAGTCAGAAATGTCGGCTAAAAGTGAAATCAAAAAAAAGAAGATAATGATGAGAGCGATGATTTACGGGGCTATTACTGCCACCTTATACGCTGCAGTATTTTCATTTGCCAATCCCATTACCGAGTTGTTTGCAAGAGGTGGTTTTTACGCCGCTCTACCGATTGCGACAGTATTCGTGTTTTCGTTTGCTCACGGGGCTTTTGCAAGCAATTTGTGGTCCCTGCTTGGCATAGAAGCTATAACCAAACAGGCTAATAAACGTAAAGAGGTTCCGGTGCCTCGTCCGATACAGAAACCACGAGCTCGTTTGAGGATGAGCGCTTAGTTTTATTCAGATATGGGTTGGGCTTAAAGGAGTTTAAAATGATCGATCAAGCTCTCGACACTGCGAAATTTATAGACCTGAATTGGTTAAATGTTTCATTCCTGTTCATAGTAGGTTTTATAGGAGGACTGGTCAGCGGATTCATAGGTTCAGGAGGGGCCTTCGTTCTGACTCCTGGCATGATGAGCCTGGGGGTACCTGCGGCTGTGGCCGTAGCGAGCAACATGTGTCACAAATTCCCGAAGGCCATGGTTGGAGCTTACAAACGTTACAAATACGGCCAGGTAGATTTAAAACTCGGTATCGTCATGGCGGCATCCGCTACAGTAGGGGTTCAGGCTGGTATAAAAATTCAGGAATTTATTCTCAGTAAGTGGGGTGAAGCCGGTTCGAACCTTTATGTTAGCTTATCATTCGTAGTGGTCCTTTTGGTGGTTGGTAGTTACGTGTTTTATGACGCATTTAAATCAAGCGGATCAGAGGGCGCAGACCCAGTCTCAAAATTGGCCAAACGTTTGCAGTCAATCAACCTTCCCCCAATGATTCATTTTAAAACAGCCGACGTAAGAATATCTCTCTGGTTCACAATCCCTGTCGGATTTGCTACCGGCATGCTCGCTGCTACCATAGCTGTGGGTGGCTTTGTCGGCGTGCCTGGAATGATCTACGTTATAGGGGCCTCCGGCCTTATTTCATCGG
>JBMFSZ010000289.1:0-4940 GCA_049967315.1 Desulfomonilaceae bacterium | reverse complement strand
AAAGTTCACAAAGTGAACGTGTTACAAAATAGCGAATTTTCGCGGGAGTTGTTGGAAGGTTAGAATTGTTTTAGGCAGGCGCTTACAGAAAAAACCTCCGAATTGCTCCGGAGGTCCTTCTGAGAAGATTTGCTAGCACGTAACCACATAAGGCAATATCGTCGTCGTCCGCTATTGTCAATCTTAATTATTGCGTATGCTGTTCATTTCCTTATCCCACTGCTTCCAGTAGTTATCCTCGCATTTCTGGACACAAATGGCTCGTAATTGCTCCATACTGTCATCCCCTCCACCGAAAAACATCAATTCCCCGGTTGGTTCATTACATCTGCTCAAGCATTCCGTCCGACTCTGTTCAAGGCTTTCCCTTGCAATTCCCGATGCCGCGAATATACCGAAATTGGTTAACAGGATAGCCATAAGCATGACGCCAACGGTTAAGCCATAATTTCTTCTTGTCATAGCCGAGCCCTCCTTTCCATGAGAGTTAAAACTTGTCTCGAATCTTTAGATGATTTTTATGGGGTAATGTTTCTTTGATGCTGCAAATGACTCGGCAGTTTTGTCGTAAAACCCTAAAGGACTAAAAGCCTACGCTATTTGTTGGCTATCCGCTAAGCATCAACCATTAGACGTTTAAGTATTGATTTTTTACTTTAAATAAACTTGTAAACATGCTATAATAGTTAATAGTTTTAAAATAATAGATTATAGGGGTTGTGTCTTGAAAAGACTGGTCTTAACTATTCCGGTTATAATCTTATGCGTGACATGTACAACACTGCCTCTTCGTGCACAATGGCTTCCGAGAAACTTCACCGCGGATACGTCCCTACGTGCCGAATATCTCCTGGGGACGCAGACGCTTGCAAGTTATAATAATAATATTCTAAACACCCCCAATCCACTTCAACTTCTCAGAACCGACTTTAAGGATAACCTCTTTGTCCTGGATGGGGTCGCAGAGGTAACTCCTAGCCGAACTCCGTCGCTGTCTGGACGGGCTAGGGGTTCAGTAAGTATTTTCAATCCCACAAAGACCATAATACTTCCGCAAGGCCCCGGAGGAACCGAACTGTCTTCTCCAATAACCCCCAAATTCTGGTTTTGGGAAGCTGCCGGACTTTACAATTTTTACGAGAACATTTACCGCTACAGCCTGGTCGGTGGTTATCGCCAGGACACATGGTCATACCCGTCAAGCAATCAGGGGACCAGCTCTTATTTCCAGCAGAGCTTTGTGTCTCAGATTCCGTTTATTGGGCTCCAGACTCTAATGTGCTGCCCCACCTGGAAGGCTCGGTTCGAGATACTTGGTTCACTTTTTGAGGCAAGGAAAGTTTGTTTCTCGGCACGCGACCAAGCCGCTACCATGCAACTCGATGGCAATCTGAGCGAGGGAGGATTCCTGGAATTGCAGGCCGAAGGTAATGTAAATATTAGTCCGGTTACGTGGGCTGGGTTGTATGTTCAGTACACCTACGAGTCGTTAAGGGGCCAACTAACTGGAGTAAGTCCAGTCGCAACCGGTACCTCGTACGTACCCACTCCCTACAATTACTACACTCTCCGGAATATCTGGATCCTCGGTCTCAATTGTAACGTTCATTTCTGAAAGTGGCCGGTTGAATTTCCCCGCCAACTGGAAGCGTAAACAGCCGGATATTTTTGGCGAGAATAAAAAGTGCGCAGCATGCCATCATTTATAGTCACGGGAATTAATACCCAACTTGACCATCTGGCGCATTAACAAGAAACGGGAGATGCCTATCAGTTTCGCCGCGGGTTACGCCTTGCCTTTTGTCCTGCGGAGAGCGTACTCAATTTAATGCAGCTCAATGCCTTTTGAGATCTCCAGGAGTTTGCGTAACCACACAGGTTGGGTGGCCCCTGAGGTGTCCCGGCATGCATGTTGATCAGATCTTTAAGCGAATGGAATAGGGTGCGAAACGTGTTTTTGCTTTCTCTGAAAGCCTCTTCGCTTCGTTTTCGCTCGGTGATATCGACGACAATTCCGAGGAAACGAATGGGCTTAACTCCGGCATCATAAACAGGCTCTTCCCTTGCCATCAAACATCGCCAGCCTCCCTTGCCGTCCGGCGCGCGCCATTCTGTAGCGAACTCTGAACACTTTGCCACCGCTTTCTTCACCAGGCGGTCTGTCTCAGTTCTGTCATCAGGATGAATAGTCTCATACCACGAATCGTAAGAAGGCTCACGGCTATGGGGTTCTAGCCCGTACAAGCTCCACAATTCGTCGGAACATTAATGCTTGTCGGTTT
The DNA here is from genome assembly GCA_049967315.1 of Desulfomonilaceae bacterium. Taxonomy (GTDB): domain Bacteria; phylum Desulfobacterota; class Desulfomonilia; order Desulfomonilales; family Desulfomonilaceae; genus CAJBEZ01. The sequence continues at coordinate 2,658 of JBMFSZ010000289.1, read as the reverse complement.
GAAGGTTCCACTCCCATGTCGCTGCCTTCGCCGCTTCCGGATCCAGGTGGAGACGTTCCTCACTCTTTCTCAACGCTACGTTAGCTTGTTTGTTTTCTGTGATGTCACGGAAGACGCCTACGCCAAACACTATCTGCCCTGGTAAATCACGAACTGGCGCAGAACCACTTCCCAGAGTAATCCGGGAGCCATCGTTTCTGGTACATTGAATTTCTTCTGAATCTGGAATTTTACCTGTGGTCATTTATAGCCAGACAGGCCATAGCCCTTTGCACAAGTCAATTCCATCAGGACCAAAACGCTGCGCTTTGCGGACTCGTCTGAGTTTCAACAAGGAAGCCCATTATTTGCCTGGCTAGCTCGTTCCACATGAGGAGGTTCCCGGACTGGTCAATGACAATTAATCCGGATGGCATTTGCTCGATCACTGTTCACATTAGATTCGCACCAGGGGAACACTCGGGTGAAATCCAGTACTCCCAATCGTAGGTATAATCTTCGACGGTCCTGAATCTTTGCTCGCTTTTCTTAAGTGTTTGTTCGATTTCCGACGACCTGGCTACGGCTGTTTTCAGTTCTTCTATTCTCTCTTACGCTGCTTTCAGCTCATCGAGAAGTTGGGCTCTGGTTTTGCGTGTGTCTTGCATTGGGGTCTCCCTGTACCTGGGACTAGAAAACAACAAAAACTTTGATGTGATTACCGGCTATTAAATGTGATTCAGGAAAGATACTGAAAATTGCGATCGTCTCGAGGGGAAAGATGGATTGTTAATAGTGACCTGAAACTACAGCGCAACAGAATGGTAAGCCCGAAGTAAAAAATATGTTGTTTAGTGGGAGTAAACCAAACAGATTTTTCTTTCAACGTGTGGGGTATTTATAATAATATACCTAACTTAATCTAGACACGGGAAATTCGGAACTCAAGCCGAGACGAAATAATAATTTCTAGCATTAGGCTAATTCTTTTCACACAGAGTATAAGTAATAAAACCGTTCCCTACCTATTTATTTAACCGCGGCTTACTTTGATGTGTGCGTCCAGGTAACTTTGCAAATTTGGACCTAATTCCTCAAGAGATTCTAATTTCATCTGAATCTTTGAACAAACTGTAACAGTCCATTTTTTAGAGGCGATATTTAGGCAAGGGAATTTTTGATCCAATTCTGGGGTTTAATCAACCATACCGGTCGTAACCCGCTATTTGGAGAAAGAGGAGAGCCTCGTGAAAAGTAGTTCATCAAAAAAGAACGAAAAAGCCAATTCTGCGCCACTGTCGAACCAGGAAAGGCTTCGGGCCGCCCAGATAAGCCAAATTTACAATCAATCCTATTTGGGTGGCTTCGGCGCTTCCGTGGGCGCTGTAATTTTTGCTGGCGCAATGTGGCATGCGCAACCTCGCCTGGGTTTGATTGTCTGGGCCCTCGTCTACTGCATTCATTTTGCTTTTCACAGGTACTTGGTGATCCGCTTTAGAAAAGTTCAGCCCGCAGGTCGAGACATATTTAAATGGGGGCTTTGGCATCGGGGAACAACCTCATGCGGAGGGCTTTTATGGGGATACGTTGCGCTTTTTCTTTTTCCGCATAATTTTGAATATTTACAGATGTTTTTAATCATTTTTATCGGGGGTATAGTAGCGGGGGGTGTCGCGCTTTATGCTCCTACCAGCGAGTACCTTCAAAACATACTTTTTGCGCTGCTCCCATTGGCCGGTCATTTCTTCTATCATGGCGGAGGTTACAATATCACTCTGGGGATTCTGTTACTTATGTACGGATCTGTAATGGGGGTTTCAGGTAGCGCCATCCATACGACTTACGCCGAACTGTTGACTCTCAGATTCCAGAGACAGGACCTGATCGAGGAACTGAAAGGAGAGATAGACTGGAGAAAGAAGATAGAGCAGGACCTCACCAAGGCTCGTGATGAACTTGAGGTTCGAGTCCAGGAACGTACGGCCGAAATAGCGACGGTCAACGAAAATCTTCTTAGTGAAATAGACGAAAGAAAAAAGATCGAAGTTGCTTTACGGGTCAGCGAAGAGGCCTATCGCTCGTTGTCAGAAAACATTCCGGGCATTGTTTACAGATATTGGCCGTCAACAAACTCAATAAAGTATTTCAACTCCCGTTTGGAGCAAATGACCGGATTTCCAAAACGTAAGTTGGCTTCCCCAATAGACAGTCCGCTAGAGTCTCTGGTTGTGGATGAGGACAGGGCTTTTGTATATAAGGTTACCTCGAATGCATTAATTGATCGCAAGCCTTTTGAAATAAGTTACAGGATAAGAACAAGCTCGGGCGCTACGAGATGGGTCACGAACTATGGTTGTTCCGGGTCTGACAAGGAAGTTGAATCAGATTATATAGATGGCGTTATTTTTGACATTACAGATCGTAAAATAAGTGAAGAGCGAGTCAAAGAATCTGAGGCAAAATACCGTCTGTTGGTAGACAACGCCCAAGAGGCCATTTTTGTGGTTCAGGACGGATTTGTCAGATTTTTCAATCCCAGGACCACTGAATTACTCGGCTTTTCACCTGATGAACTAAAAGTTACACTTTTTGAAAACATAGTTAATCAAAATGACAAAAATCAGGCGTCCTTTATTTTTGCGCAGGATACGCAAGAAAAATCACCACAGGCTATCTTCA
>JBMFSZ010000288.1:0-4949 GCA_049967315.1 Desulfomonilaceae bacterium | reverse complement strand
ATTTCCTACTGCCTTACCGGACACTGACGATTCAATTTTTCCATTTTCCGACGACCTTGTAATCAATAAGGACCTTTTAAAAGAAAACCTGACTGTCTCAGACGTGTTTGAAAAATTTCGAGAAGCCATGAATCCATGTTCGTGCGAATGGCCCTTTGAGGCTGGATCTCCTCTCAGCATTCAACATGGTGTTAAATTTCCCATTGTTCAGGGCCCTATGGCTCACGTAAGCGACAACATCGATTTCCTGCAAGCAGTGATCGATGGCGGCGCACTACCTTTCCTGGCCCTCGGTAATATGCCCGGTCCTATAGCCGCTCAGATTCTGGACGAAGCCAGAGCGAAAAGTGGAGACTGTTTTGGAGTCGGTTTGATAGGCCTGGAAGTTAATCGCAGCCGATATGAAGCCCACCTGGATACGATGAAAAAGAGACCTCCAAAATTCGCAATCCTCGCAGCGGGAAGCCCGGAACTCGCGAAGACAATCGAAGACATGGGGACTTCCTGTTACCTGCATTGCCCTTCTCCCGGTCTGTTAGAGGAGGCTTTGAACGCGGGTTTAAGAAGATTTGTGTTCGAAGGTGGGGAATCTGGTGGTCATATAGCCAGTCTTAGCAGTCTTAATCTTTGGAACGCTAACCTCAATCAGCTAGAAAAGGCCCATAAACAAGGCTTAGATCTCTCTAACGTTGCAGTCCTGTTCGCAGGAGGAATCGGATCGGATCGAGGCGCGGCATTTATAGCAGGCATGGCTTCAAGTCTGATTCTCAAGGGACTGAAAGTTGGACTTCAAATTGGAACAGCCTATCTCACAACCAAGGAAGCTGTTGATAGCCACGCAATTACCGAGTCTTACGCCAAGCTTACGCTGGATTCGCAAGGCACTGTGGTAATTGGGCAGACTGTCAACACTATGGCTAGGGCAGCTTGTTCACCCATGGCAAACATCATTATCGAGAGGGAACTGGAACGTCTTCGGTCGGGTATGCCGCTAAGGGATCGTAAAGAGAACTACGAGCATGATAATCTGGGAGCCCTTCGGCTAGCATCCAAGGGATGCGCCATCGATCCGTCAACTTCACAATCCGATTGTCCTCAATTTTGTGAACTGGAACCCGAAGATCAGCTCGAAAGAGGCCTGTACCTCATGGGACAGGTCGTTTGCATGCTAAATCAGCCTACCACTATAGCCGAATTGCACTCTAAACTTGTTGATCAAGGCCGTGAAATTTATAACCAAACTTCTAAAACATCTCGTAGCGCGATAAAAGTTCTGTCCGATTCCGGGACCGATTTTGACCATAACCAATCACTCGAATCACAAGTAAATGCGGTGGATAGCCCTATATTTTCTGATGTTTCGGAAAATTCCCAGAACATGAAGGTGACTGCGGACAACGAGCCGATTGCGGTAATCGGAATTGGGCTCCGTTTTCCCGGAGCAGACTCCCCTGAAAAATTCTGGGATCAAATAATTGAGAAACGCAGTGGTATCGTTGCGGCCACTGATGACAGGTGGGGATCGGTGGACATGTACTATGATCCGGATCCGAAAACCCCGGATAAGACATATTCCAGGATAGGGGGTTTCATTAACGATTTCAAATTTGATCCCCTGAAATATAGAATTCCACCCATGGTCGCCCAAAAAATGGACCGTACTCAGAAAATGGCCGTGGCATGTGTGGCTGACGCCCTTGCAGACGCTGGCCTAACTCCTGAATCACTTCGAGGCCAAAAGGTAGGCATAGTTATCGGGAACAGTATGGGCGGAGAAACCACTGACATGTACGCTGAACGAATCGGCCTACCGAAAGCAGTTGAGCGAATGAAACAGTCTCTAATTTCCGCCAACATAGAATCGCCACTCGTTGAGAAAATAATCGAAGATTTTAGGACCCGTTACCTTGCAGGGCTTCCAGACATCACAGAGGATTCATTGCCAGGGGAACTTTCCAATGTGATCTCTGGGAGGATCGCCAATGTATTTAATCTGGAGGGACCCAATTTCACCGTTGACGCCGCTTGCGCTTCATCGATGGCGGCAGTCATGAGCGCTGTATCAGGACTACGATCAAGAAGCATGGATTATGCTATTGTTGGCGGGGTTGACGCTTCCATGCAGCCTTCTTCTTTCGTGAAATTCTGCAAGATTGGCGCTCTTTCCGGCGACGGTAGCAGGCCATTTGATGCGGCGGCCAATGGATTTGTTATGGGTGAGGGAGCCGGAATTCTGGTGCTAAAGCGCCTGTCGGACGCGCAAAAGGACAAGGACAGAATTTACGCCCTGATCCTGGGTGTCGGATCTTCGTCCGACGGAAGAGGTAAAGGTATCACGGCTCCCAATGCAGCTGGCCAAGAACGGGCTATACGTGCCTGTATCGAAAGCGTGGGCATAGATCCTGCCTCAATCGGCTTAATTGAGGCTCACGGAACATCCACCGCGGTAGGAGACAAAACTGAACTCCTTGTGCTTGACAAATTTTTTAGAGAGAGTCGGTTGAGTCCAGGAACTGTGGGAATAGGCTCAGTAAAGTCCCAAATCGGACATCTGAAGGCCGCTTCCGGCGCGGCCGGAATAATAAAGGCAATTTTGAGTCTCCAGCGCAGGACATTGCCACCTACGGCTAACATCAAAAATCCAAACCCATGCTTAGACTGGGAAACCTCGCCACTTTTCCTGATAAATGACAAGAGGAAATGGGCGGTCTCGGGTGATTTTCCCCGGCGAGCCGGGGTTAGCGCCTTTGGATTCGGTGGAACAAACTTTCACGTCATTCTTCAGGAACATAACCCTGTCCTTAAGATTGCCTTTAGCGCTAAAAGAGAACCTATTCCAAAAGTAGAATTTGTAAAACCTGTATGGCCGAAGCCCCATGGTTTGAGATCAGATGGAGCGATTTGGGCTATAGGTGGAAATGAACCAGAACAATTAGCAGGAAAAATAAATTCCATCCTCAGTTCCATTAATCCGGCCAATTTCGATGAACTGGCGTCCCATAACACAAATGAATGTCGATCTTACAATTTGAGATTCGGCTTTGCCGCATTGGATGTCGAAACGGTTTCGAAAAAATTGGTGTCAATATTAGAAGCGATCCAGGATCCTTCGAAGAGGAATTATCTAAGCGCCAAAGGAGTGTTTTTTTCCGAAGGAGACTATTCACGAAATTTAGCCGGGGCTGCATTTTTATTTCCGGGCCAGGGTTCTCAATATCCATACATGCTCAGAGACTTGTGCGAGAGGTTTCCGATCGTAGCCCGAACTTTCCAGCAGGCTGACGAAATTATGGAGGAGCTCGGCCAAAAAGAAATTAGCGCACTGGTTTTCCCTGACCCCGATAAAATTCCAGAATCCGGGGCTAATGACGCTCTTAAAGACACTCAAATTTTGCAACCAATGATTTTGACCGCGGATACTGCAATCTTCAGGTTGCTAGAACAAATGGGTCTCAAACCGACTGCGTGTGCTGGCCATTCACTCGGTGAATATGCGGCTTGTGTAGCGGCAGGCGTTTTTTCTTTTCGGGACGCCCTTGAGGCTGTGGCCGTTCGAGGCAGAGAAATGGCTCGAGTGAGCATAGCTGACCCAGGGCTGATGATGAGCATTCCTGCTGATGCCAGGTTGGTTGAAGAAGTCCTCGCTCAGGTCGACGGATACGTTGTGGCAGCGAACAAGAACTCGCCCAAACAAACTGTTATCTCAGGCGAAACTGAAGCGGTAAAAAAAGCCGCTCAGTTGTTCAAAGACAGGGGCATGGAGCCTGTTCTTATCCCTGTGTCAGCAGCATTTCATTCAGGAGTTGTGGCGCCGGCCAGAGAACCCTTTATGAAGACACTCGAAAATCTTCGAGTATGTTCTCCTTCGACAGCAATTATCTCAAATGTTACGGGTGATTATTATCCGGTTGGACCCGGCGCTCCAGCGAAGATAAGGGACCTTCTCGGAAAACAGTTTGCCGCCCCTGTTGAATGGGTGAAAACTTTGAGACGTCTGTATGGAGACGGCATCAGGGTATTCATAGAATGTGGCCCAAAGCGTGTTATGACCAACCTGACGCTGGACACATTACCTAAAGATTCGCTGGCATTGCCCACAAACCATCCAAAGAAGGGTGGCATTATCCAGTTGTTCGAGTCCCTGGCCGCATTGATCGTAGAAGGTTTTGAACTGGATATTCAGGCCGCCTCCGCTCTTTCCAAGCAATCGGATGTCCCACCACTACGTAAAAGACCATCCCTGGCAATTGTGGCATCAGATAACAGACCTGATGTAACAGATGAATTCAAAGGAGGTAAAGCAGTTCCGGCTGCTCTGGACGCCTTGTTGGACCCTGATATTGAAAAGATTGTTTCAAAACCCGAGTTTAAGCGTTTTATGGAACTTCAGGGTAGCCCAATACGAAGCTTGATCAAATCGAGTTTTAGCAACTTCATGGAAAGTATTCTGCCCCTCGAAAAGACAGTCTCTCTGGTCAAGACTGAAGGAATGGAGTTCAAGCCGGTTGTAATTTCCGGGATGGCTACCGGGTTACCGACCGACATTAGATTTCCGTTTGACAAGGCCAACCTTGACGATCTTCTCTTGGGCAAGAATTTTATCAAAAAGGTCCCAGAAAAAAATCGTCGTGAAATGCTGGAAAAAAATGTCGAACGACTTTTTAAGGGAGCGTCAGGCGAAGTTGAAATTCACGTCGTTGATGACATGTCTGGAGTTATCAAGCTTGCGGGCTTTTTTGAAAATCATGATTCAGTTCTGGATGAATTCGGCATAGACAGACGCCTCATTGAATCCATGGATGTAACTACGAGGCTTGCTGTCGGAGCCGGTATAGAAGCTCTTAGGGACGCCGGCGTTCCTCTGATTCAAGAAGTTAAGACTACTACCACAGGTGGGGAATTGCCAGGTTCATGGATACTGCCCCCGGCCCTACGTGGAGAAACAGGCG
>JBMFSZ010000287.1:0-4950 GCA_049967315.1 Desulfomonilaceae bacterium | reverse complement strand
ATATAGTCATGACATGGAAAGGAATCGGGATTGTACGCTGCAGGGAAAAACATTGAACGATTGGGGATACGATTGAATAGTTTAACCTTTTGACTAAGGTCGTTGAGGCACAATTTTTCAGGTGTAGTATTTCCTTTCGGGTAAGAAATTACACCGAACCTTTGACCCGGATGCAATTCGGTTTTATCATATTACCGAGAGCATTGAATGTACAAGAAAAATTTAATCAGGAGTGAGGAACAATGAAATCTCGGACACTGACAGTTAGTATGATCTCAGTTTTTTTCACCTTGGCTTTTGCACTCTCAGCTTTCTGCCAGCAAGCAAAGCCCATTAAACTGCCGGAGCCCAAACTGGACGCAAGCAAGTCCCTCGCACAAGCGCTCAAAGAAAGAAAGACTACACGGGCGTACTCGGAGACAAACCTTTCAGAGCAGACCCTCTCAAACTTGTTGTGGGCTGGATTCGGAATAAATCGTCCTGATTCAGGCAAACGAACAGCCCCATCAGCGTTAAACTGGCAGGAAATAGACATCTACGTAGCTACCCCTAAAGGGATCTATCTTTATGATCCGAAAGGGAACGCTTTAATTCCTGTTATTTCCGGAGACCATCGTTCACTCACCTATACCCAGGTAGATCGCTTCAAAGATGCCCCTGTTGACCTTGTCTACATTGCGGATTTGAGTAAAACAGGCAAAGGAGAAGAATCGCAAAAAACCGTTCTGGTTGGTATGGATACAGGCTTTATCGCTGAGAACGTTTACCTGTACTGCGCATCTGAAGGATTGCCGACAGGCTATCGTGTGTCTATCGACAAGGATAAACTTGCCAAAGCATTGAAACTTAAGCCAACCCAAAGAATAATGGGCGCTCAGAGCGTAGGGCTTCCGAAGGGAAAATAAATAATAAGTATAATTTAGAGCCAGTGTGGTGTTCTCTGGGACTTCACAAAAACTTCCAAACACCACACTCGCTAAATCTACTAGAATCTCCCCAATTGTTTAAAAAGCCCCTTGTGCCGATAACATATTCCGAATATTCTCAAATGAGTTTTTCATAAATTATTTGTCCAACCAGTCTAACTTATTTTCACTACTCCTTATTTTAAATGTCTGAGCAAAAGGGCTTCTCTTAACCCCATGAAAATGAAGATGGTCAAGGACTCTGAGTATCAAAGCTTCTACTGACGTTATTAGGTTATTGTGATTTCATTTCATTTATCAATTCAGATAGCTTTTGTTTTCCTGACTCATCCTGTTCAAAACCGATAGCGCCTAGCAAATAGGATCCTCTTCTTGTAACGATAACCTTGCCATGGTACGGATCTGTTCCAATCACAAAATCTGATCCAAATTGAGTCGAAGTCAAGTTGGCTGATTTACCCTCTTTGGACAAATGCTCTCTGAAGAGTTTGAGAGCATCCTCTGCGCCTTGAGAATTTTCAAAAATACCCAGGAACAGGTTAAAATCCTGGTCATCCGATTCCTTCTTCGTGGCTACCCCCCCGTTTCCTACATAGGACGCCTTGAATCCTCTTCCCAGAAATTGATAACCAAGAAGTCCATCCGGGAAGTATTCTATTGAACCAGGCTCCAGTCCGTTTCTCGGAAAGTAGCCAATCTCTTTGGGCGGGGCTGGACCATCTGCAATCCTCGATTCGATATCTTTTGACAGTGATTCCAGGGTGGGGGCGTTTACCTCTGTGGCTTGCATTACCACGAAATAGTCGCCTTTATAGAAAATGGCGTACTGATCTGTCAGGGATGAATCCCACCCTATTCCGGCTGGACTTCCTCCGTGACGGAATCTTGAGAAAATGCCGAAGGTGTTTAGCGGACTTCCCATGTCATAAATATCGAGATCTATTCTGTCATCAGAGGAATTGCTCCTCTTGTAGACTCCAGAGGCGGATTTTTTAAATCCGTATTGAATGAAAAGGTCCGCCTGGCCATCAATATGCTCGAACAGGGTTTCCCTGGTAAAGGTTTCTGGGGCCACGCTCAGAGTCCATCCGTCAGGAGCGGCTTTCGGAATTAGTGATTCAATAGAGGTTTCGCCGGACAGGACAATCGAAGAGGCTCCGGAAACTATAGCAAAAGAAAGAACGAGCAAACATTCATACCTAATCACAAGTCTGTTCCCGTTACTGCCCATGATTCTCACACGAACATCCTGCGAACGGCCTTAATCTGTGCATGAATATCGACCCCTCTTCTGCAGGTGACAAAACAGGATTCGCATTCAGAACATCGCTGGATTTTTTCCAGGGTATCCGTATCGCGCAGTACATCTTTTGCCAGATTGACGTCCCTATACCCATCGACGTACATTACCACTCTAAGGAGGTCTGCATGTGAGACACCATTAGGACAACCCCCGATACATCCACCACACATCGTACAGATTCTGCCATGAAGATGCGACTGATATTGTTCTAGTAGATCCGAGTCCTTCTCCGACAAGGCTTTACCCATGACTCTGGCGCATTGCTCTATTTGTTCAATTGTGGTAACCCCCGGAATAGCCGCTGACACATTCCTGTCCATCAGAACATGTTTTAACGCAGCCTGATGTGGGTTTAACCCACCCATGTATTTCGATTTATAGCCCCCTCCCTGAGTTTTCATCGCCACGATACCTACACCTGACTTTGCCGCTGACGCCACTGCGTCCTTTAATTCCCTGGACCTTGTAAAATTGTACGAAACCAGGGCCACATCATGGAAATCTGTTTTTGCCGCTTCTCTTAAAAGTGGAGCCATCCCCGAGTGTGAGGAAAAACCCGTAAACCTAGCCTTTCCTTCCTTTTTTATCGTATGCAGGAACTCAATAAGAGCAGGATTGGTTACTTCGTCCGGTTTTTTTAGTGAATGAGCTAGAAGCACATCCACATAGTCTGTTTTGAGTCTACGAAGACTTGTTTCAAGAGCTTCCCTGTTTTCCTTTTCTGTACTGTGGAATCGAATCTTGGTTTGTATAAAAACCTTGTCCCGTTTTCCGCGAAACACCCTGCCTACCATTTCCTCGTTCTTGCCCCCCATATATGCGTTCGCTGTGTCGTAGAAATTTATACCTAGATCAAAGGCGCGGCGCAAGACCGCGGGATCGCTGCAGTTCATGACACCCATGCTGATGGCCGTAACTCTAAGTCCGGTCCTTCCAAGAGTCCGATATTCGGGAGTTACCAATTTTTGCGTATCGGCAAAGGAAGAATTGACGTTACAAAGAGGAGCGACCGCCAATCCCAGGACAGCGGATGATGCTCCCTGTATAAATTTCCGCCGCCCAATTTTTTTTGAACTCATACTATTGTCTCCCTCACATTCGTTAACAACTAAACAAACTGAAATGTAAATTCGAATCACACTTCTTTTTTAGATAACACCGGCTTTAGCGCAAGTCAATTTCGAGCATCAGGCTGGCCGAACCCACAAGTGAATTAACTTTTTGGATTTCTTTTTGCATCTGCATTTATTCGATAGGAAGTACCCTTCAAGTTTGGTGTATTTTTATACATTGCGTGCCAGTGTAATTTGTGATTTAGTCGCTCATTATTCTGCTTTTGTATCTTTACCACATAACTATGATATATTGTTTTAATAGTCGTATGGTTTGCGAGCAATAGTCCGGGAATATGGAATGGAACAAAAATTAACCTTCATATTAACAAGGAGACACTCATGACCCAAAAGCCTTCTCGTCGTGATTTTCTAAAAACGGGTATTGCGGCTTCAGCCATCTTGATGGTGGGGCCGACAACGACAGTGGCAAGCCAAGGCCCCGAACTCTTTGAAAAAAACTCTATCGGATCAGTCGAACTGGCCAATCGTTTCATTAAGTCTTCTACATGGAGTGGTACAGCAGACAAAAAGGGTTACGTCACTGATCTTACTGTGAAATTTCACGAAGAGGTGGCAAAAGGAGGGGTAGGCCTGATTCTCACAGGGAATCAAATTGTCATGACCAATGGAATGAGCTCTCCGTACTCTATTGGCAATTATGAGGATGCCCAGGCCGAAGGCCTGAAAAGGCTAGCCGACTGCATCCACAGGCAAGGTTGCAAGGTAGTAGTACAGATTTCCCATTCACTTGCGAGGTCGAACCCCAAACTCTTTTTGAAGGAAGCCGACGAACTATGGGGAGTATCGGCGGTACCATATTCTGCTGATTCTCCGATTCCTAAGGAAATGACGAAGAGCGACATTTCCCGTATGGTTGACGCGTTTAGCGCCGCGGCAGTACGAGCAAGCAAATGTGGGTTTGACGGAGTAATGCTCCATGGGGCCCACGGTTACGGCCTTAATCAGTTTTTGTCTCCAGCGTGGAATAGACGCAGCGATTCATATGGCGGGAACATCGATAATCGCTATCGCGTTGTCGGCGAGATCCTGGAGTCAATAAAAGGAAACCTCGGGACCAACTATCCCATATTGTTCAAGCTCAGCGCCCAGGATTTCGTCCACGGAGGCATTGAACCTCCTGAGGCCCTTCAAATTGCTAGACGCTTGCAGGATGATGGGGTCGCAGCTATCCAGGTGAGCGCTTGTTGCCCGCTTTCGAAAGATGATAAACACTGTTCTAAAGATGAGATTCTGGAAGAGAAAGATGAAGGATATCTGCTTGATTTTTCGCAATATCTAAAAGATTCAGTGAAAGTTCCCATAATTGCCGTTGGGGGAATACGATCTTTCTCAACGGCAGAGAAAGCGGTCAAGGAGGGAAAAGCTGATTACATTTCTATGGCGCGACCATTGATTCGGGAACCCAATTTAATCAACCGCTGGAAAAGTGGAAATACTGCTAAGGCCAAATGTATTTCCTGTAATGGCTGTTTCGAGACAGGCCTTCAAGGGCTCGGGATCTCATGCAAAATCGAAAGAATGTTAAAGGAGAGTGGCGCCTAGTCGTAATTAGGCATAACTTTCGAATCCTTCCTAAAAGATTGTG
>JBMFSZ010000286.1:0-4959 GCA_049967315.1 Desulfomonilaceae bacterium | reverse complement strand
CGGGGCGCAGCATGGCACGTCAGGAAACAATTTTGACAGGCTCCGGGCCATCGCGCAAAAAACCCATACTACAAAGGCAAATGTAGCAACAGCCCTTCAGATGGTTTCATGGGGCCTCAAAGTGAATGAATATGGAAACGCAATTCAAGATGAACAAGGCAATTTCATCAAAATGCCTGATGCTGGTCCTTCCGACAGCATGTGGGAACAGATGGTCGCTTTTGCTAAAGAAAAGGGTTTAAAGGGCGGAGATTACAAGAAGCTGAATCTACCGTTTGAGAACAGACTTCTTGGTTTAACCGCTGCGGAAAGAGAAAGAATGATTAAAGGGGTTGAGGATTTCGTATATCTATTGATTACAGAAGTTTTCAATGGTCACGATACCGCTCCACTGGCTATAGAAGAAATCCTGAAAGCTGGTTCATATGATCTGGGTCCAAAATCCTCAAACATAGTTAATGCCGCGGAATGGACACCTGAAAAAATTCGGGAAAAAGGCTCTCAACTACAAACGGATAAAGGCGCCAAAGGGAATTTTGACGACTAACATCCGTTATCCCTTCCAAGGGCTCGGCGGAGAATCATTTCAGAACTCTCCGCTGAGCCTGGAACCGCCGAATCAAAAAAACTGCAGTTAATAAACCATTATCAAGGCTCTAAACCGAGATTTGGGGCTCACAATGACCAGGGAAGCTGATTAATTAGAGCTGGTTTTCAACGGCCAATGCTTTTTCTTCAATAGAATTCTTTTCTTGGGTTCTGTATTCTTTTAATTTCTGGCGTAAATCTGAATCGAAACAGGACAGGATCTCTACGGCAAATAAGCCTGCGTTTTTTGCTCCGCTGGACCCTAAGCCCATACAGGCGACAGGGATTCCGCCCGGCATCTGAACAGTTGACAAAAGAGCGTCAATACCTCCCAAAGATGAAGAATCCATGGGGACCCCTACGACAGGGACAGTTGTATGAGCAGCAACAAAGCCAGCTAAATGAGCTGCCATTCCAGCCCCTGCAATCAAAACCTTCCAACCTTCCGCCTCTGCCCTTCTGGCAATTTCCATGACTCTTTCGGGCGTACGATGAGCTGACGCGACTGTCATAAAGTAACCCACACCGAAATTATCTAAAATCTCGGCGGCTTTTTTCATCTTCGGGAGGTCTGAGTCGCTTCCCATCAGAATTCCAACCTGAATGCCGTCCATAGAATGATTCACCTGTCTCGTCAGATTTCTTTATGAGGTTATTTACCTGCAAGTCTAAATCTCTAAAAATCACAAAGATTCAATTGATTCAAGATACGAGGCAATCGCTCCGTCATATTCGTTGGTCAGCCTGAAAACCTTTTTGGCGAGCTTGAAATTAGTGCTTTCGGACACCGACCCCGAGGTTTTTCCCATTTCCTGAAGTACCGCCAAATAATCTTTGGGATCGGTAATAACGGTAACGAATGGATAATTCTTGGCGCCGGCCCGTAGCAGGGTAGGGCCTCCTATATCAATGTTCTCAATTGCGTCTGCAAGTGAACAGGATTGATTTGCGATTGTTTTCTCAAAAGCGTAAAGATTAACAACGACCATGTCGATCGGTTCTATCCCATGATTCTTCATAGCCTCTGCGTGAGCGGGATTAGAGCGGATACCCAATATTCCCCCATGAACTCGTGGATGGAGAGTCTTTACTCGACCATCGAGCATTTCCGGAAAACCGGTAAATTCAGATACTTCTTTGATTTTAACCCCAGACGCGGCCAACGTTTTTGCGGTGCCACCAGTGGAAAGGATTTCAATCCCAAACTTTTGTAGCTCAGCCGCAAATTCTGCGACCCCACTTTTGTCAGTTACGCTGATCAGGGCCCTTTTGATTTTGGGCATGTTCACTCCTTGTTTTTAGGCGGTCAAGTTTTCAATCGAGACCGAATGAAATTCTTGTTAAGCTCACAACATTAGGGCTTATTCTTTTCGTGAGCTAACTTCGTTGCCTGTTCCTTTAGACGCTTAGCTTCCTGTCCTATTTGTCCTTCTGGATCACTTTTTATGACGAGGTCGAGCTCTTTGATCCCCTCGTTTGGGTTTCCTTCAATTAACATCAATTCCCCAAGTTTCAGATGCGCAGCCAGGTAATCCGGATCTATTGTGACGATTTTTTGAAATGTTTGATCGGCCAACGTGTATTCTTTACGTTCCTGATAAATCAATCCCATCCTGTAAAGCGCTTCTTTGAAAGAAGGGTCTACGGCTAAAGCCTTTTTGTAATTCTCAAGAGCCTTAACAAAATCTTTTTTTTCCTCATAACAAAAACCTAAGTTAAACAACGCATTAACATTGTTTTCTTTCAGAAGAACCGATTTTTCATAGTTTACAATAGCTTTATCTACATCATCTTTCTTGTTGTATGCTACCCCAAGATTATAAGCTGCTTTTTCGGGAGTTAAATAATTCGGATCCTTCAGGCATTCGTCGAACAGTGGTATCGCCTCGTCTGTTTGGCCTTTTGCAAGATAGGCTGTCGCAAGATTGTTCTTCGCCTCCGTTAGTTTTGGGTCTTTTTGGAGGGCTTTCTTATACTGCTCGATTGCCTGATCATACATGCCCTTTCGCTGGTACGCGAGTCCAATAGCATGCTCAATGTCAGCGTTCCCGGGCGCTAAAATTTGTGCGGATAAAAGTTCCTTAAGCGCCTGAGGTGTTTTACCTTCATTTAGGAAATTGACTCCCAACTGATAGTGGAGCTCGACAGTTTTTTGAACTTTTCCTGGAGATTGTGATTTTTGGGGAACACAAGAAATTAAAGAACCGAAAACGGCTATTAATACGGTCATCGTTAAAGCGATGTCCAAAACAATATTTCGAATAAAACCTGTAAGCTTACGAATCGAATTACCCATAGAATCTGACTAAGGCCTACACCTGAGAAACCATTAAATTAAGTTGCTTCCCATTCCGAATGAAATTTGCGTCACTATCCTTGTTAAGAATTTATTAGCGTCTATGTTTGAGCTGTACTCGAAGTATCCATCCTTCTCGTCAAGTGTAATAGGTTCAAAATCGGATTTCTGTAAATGGAATAATTCCCACCGACCATCAGATGGTTCGTCCGGTCGTAAGATTCTTGTGACAAGCCTCTCATGAATAACGTCTTCCGTGGCTACGCAATGGATCAGGAAAATTTTGGCCTTGTATTTTCTTGCAAGACTTCTGGCTGCGATACGATGTCGAAGCTTTCCAAATGACGCGTCGATTATTACATTCTCACCCTGACTCAATTTCAAGTCAGCCTCATCCAGCATGAGCGAATAAACTCTATCAGATGACTCGCGGGTATAAAGTCCCTCTCCATACTTGTCAAGGCTGTGTTCCAATTTGGCAGACCCCGATGACAACTTTCTTACAACATCAGAACTGAGGGGTTTAATTCCTAACCTCACAGCCAACTTTGAAGCCAGAAAGCTTTTTCCGGATCCCATCAGCCCGCACATTATCACAAGTGTCGGTTGGAGCGAAGGTTCCAGGTAGGCTCTGGCAAGCCTAAAATAGTCAGAAGCTACTGATAGCGCCTTCACTTTGGAAGCATCATCAACTTCAGGCTCATTCAAGATGAAACTCTGAACTTTTCCACGAACATAAGCCCTGTAAACTTTATAAAAGCGTAAAAGTTCCTGGCAGTCTCCATCTGGTACGTCTATGAGATACTGCTTTCTGACGATCTCAGAAAAGGCAGGATAACCAGAGAAATCTAGGTCCATCAGCAAGAATGCGATATCCGCAAGGCAATCTGAATATCTAAACCTGTCATTGAATTCAATGCAGTCAATAAGCATGATCTGATCAAAGAGGACAACATGATCCAGATGGAGGTCACCGTGGCAATCTCTAACATCTCCGTCTTTAACTCTTTGTTCCAACAAAGGCCGTTTTTGTTCTATGAACCGCAGAGATGAAGATTTGATAAATTCAAATGTTTCATCTGAAATAGTTTTGCCGATAAAACCTTCGGTCTGGTAGAAATTTTCTTTAATATTTTGGGTAATTACCTCGGGGGCTCCGAAAACCGATATCTGTGGATTACTTGAGGAGCTAGTATGATAGTGCCTTATCCCGTCAGCGACTTTTCTTATGGTTGATTCACTGACAAGGTCCATCGCCAATGCGTTTTTCAAGATTTTGTTTTCTGGGATAAGGCGCATTAGGACAGCATATTCAATCACACTGCCTTCGCCCTCAAAGCTAATGACTCCGGAAGGAGATTCCAAAATAGAAACAACGCCAAGATAAATGTCTTTGGAAAAACGAGAATTAAGAGCCACCTCCTGGTGACAGAAAAAATTGCGTTTCTCAAGTGTTGTAAAGTCTAGAAAACCCAAAAAAAGAGATTTCTTTATCTTGTAAACGAATTCTCCGGCAAGGAAAACAACCGAGATGTGAGTTTGTATTACCTGCACCGACTCAGGATGATGGGGATAAATAGAAGGATCCGATAAAGAGCAAATCAATCGCTCAAGGCGCTCGTTCAAAAATCTGTCCTGTTTTCAGACGCCAATTGTCCACAGGCTGCTAGAATATCTCGGCCTCTTGATTTTCTGACAATCGCTATCAGCGACTTCGACATCAGAATGTCCTGAAATGCTGCCACCCTTTTTGGCTTAGGAGACTTGAATTCATCTGACAGCTCATCATTAAAGGGTATCAAGTTGACCTTTGCACGGATAGGGTTCAGGAGTTTCACAAGCATTTTGGCGTCAGAATCGGAATCATTCAGATCCCTTATCAATACGTATTCGATCGTTATTCTATCCCGTTTGGGAAGAGGGTAGCGCTTCATGGCGGATAGCAGATCGTTCAGCGGATATTTCCGGTTTATTGGCATGATCATGCTTCGAATTTCGTCGGTCACAGCATTAAGACTAACAGCCAGTTTTACACGGACCGATTGGCCCAGTTCCAAAATAAGGGGAGCCAATCC
>JBMFSZ010000285.1:0-4966 GCA_049967315.1 Desulfomonilaceae bacterium | reverse complement strand
GGTTCATTACTTCCACGAGGGAGCGGATCGTTCCTCTGTCCGGTTTCGAGTGGGACAGCCTGGATTCTAAGACCGTGACGCGTAAATTGAGAGTGTCACCAGGGCGAACCGGCTCAGTCCAACGTAGTTCGTCCGCGCCTGGAGAACCTAGACTGGCTACTTTGGAGACGTAGTTGTCTACAAGAAGTCTCATGGCTAGACACGCCGTATGCCACCCGCTTGCTATCAAGCCGCCAAAAACAGAGCGCTCCGCCGCCCGAGGATCAATATGAAATGGCTGTGGGTCAAACCGCCTTGCAAACTCAATGATATCGGTTTCCTCCACAGTAATTGAACCAAATTCGTGGATAGTTCCCGGCAAATAATCCTCAAAATAGCGGTCCTCCGCCTTCCTCGAGAATGTCATGGTCTATTTATAACTCCTTATATCTTAGCCTAATCTTCACACCATGGGTTTAAGTCTTGGTTTTATATTGTCCGTTTTCAGGAAACTCACGGCCTTGGTCTCGAACAGTTTCACCCTTTGTCCCAGAGCATCTCGCCTGATGGGAATATTTGATTATTATTAAAAGAATTCATCTTGAGGCGCGACAGCTTGTGCTGGTCCCCAACTTATCAACGCCCTCTTGGAATTCCTTCGTGTAGGTTAAATAGGGTATATTAACTTTTACCACACTGACGCAACTGTCTCGCCTATTATCTAAACGTTGGAAACCGGATTGATGACCACGAATTACCTGAAGTATTAGTTGCCTATATAGTGGGAAAATTTTCAAAAAAAAGGCGGACATCCCAAAGCCAGAATGTTCGCCATCAAGTTTTTTTGTGGTTCTGGAATGTGGCGTATTTGGTATAAGGTTCCCTAGCCTTATCAGTCCATGATTTCCATTAGTTTACCACAGCACGGAGGAATGCGATCTCCCTTCTTGAGTTCGACATATTTGTTACAAGTCTGGCAATAACAGCGACAGTTTCTTTCAACATATATCTCGGGAAAACTTGGCGCGCCCTTAGTTTCCAATCCCTCAATGGCGAATCTGGCGAAAGTGCTCTGTTTGGGAATATATTCGCCCACTGGAACCATTTTTTTGTTGAATCGGGCACAGTCGACCATCAAACGCCACAATTGTTGTAACTTGGACGTTTCTTCAGCATTCTCTGGGGTAAATTCAACTAGATTTTTGTCAATATTAATCTGCATTTTCCATACTCTCCTGCACTTTAAAGAATATTCTTGTAATTGAAATGATAATTCTCTTCAGAGAATAGGCAACCACATAGTACGTGAATGTACGGGGGAGAGGTTCTATTTATTAAAAAATAATGTCTCGTTGGAATTGCCATGGAGGGGAAGCAGATGTTACAAAGAGTCACATGATATGTTTTGAGCATGATCTTTTGCAAGTTCCAACCATTGTTCGATTGTAAAGCCGCAGTAACAATGGTCCTGTCCGAGAGTTTCCTGAGCGCATTCCTCGAAAACTGTCTCCTCGGTAACCAGACAGACGGGCCAGCCAGGAACGTGATGACCTAGACCGGCACAATGATTAATTCTGTATACAACGAAATGATCAGGATCAAACGAAATTCGGTAAAATACCCCACCTACGTCAACGATTAACTCCTGATGACAAAGTCCCAGGTTCTTAAAGGCAATTCTGATCTTGGTGAGGACTTCAGCAGGGGTCATTGTCATTTATGGTTCCTGTGTCCTAGTGGACTGAATTATATCAGGAATGTCGAATTAAAACGTTTCCAAAATTCTTCCAGTGTAAACCTGTGGCATTGAGTGCCCTGACATTCAACACCGAAACTGGCCGAAACAGATCCCATCTTCGCCGCGTCCAGAATCGATTTACCGGTAACGAGGCCTTTTATCAGACCTGCGCGAAAAGCGTCTCCAGCACCGGTTGGATCACTAACCTTCATTGGTTTGATGGCCGGGATCCTGACCTCTCCCTCAGAATTTGTTACAACTGAGCCATTTTCCCCAAAAGTAGTAATTATTGCTTCAGTTCTCTCAAGAATGTTCTCTTTAGTGAGGCCTGTTGATCTCATAACCATTTCGAGCTCATAGTCATTGGACACGAAGATTTTGGAACCGTTTATTCCATTAAGGATCCTTTCTGTTCCAAGGGCTGGGATAGATTGGCCAGGATCGAAAATGAGAGGAATCCCCCTTTGACGGAAAAGCTCCGGATATTTTGTCATGTCATCAATATTTCCCGGAGCGACAATGGCTAGCGTTTCAATCGGACTATACTGAGTTATGTCCTGTAAACACGGCTCTTTCATAGCTCCCGGGTTGAACCCTGTGATCTGGTTATCTGAAAGATCTGTGGTGATGTATGCTCCAGCAGTAAACTCATGATCCACGCGACGCACGCATTGGAGGGGAAGGTCAAGACTACTCAGCCACTTTTCATACGAGTCAAAGTCCTTTCCTGCGGTAGCCATGATTATTGGTCGTTCTCCAAGAAGCGCGAGGTTGTACGCGATGTTGCCTGCAGTGCCGCCGAAAAGCTCGCGAAGTCCATTCACCATGAAGCATACGTTAAGAATGTGTATTTTATCGGGCAGTATATGATTTGAAAATTTATCAGGAAAATCCATGATTCGGTCATACGCCAGCGATCCTAAAACTAATATATCCATTGAGCTACCTCTTGAAATCCGTTAAGGCAGATGAATTGCGATCCTAAATTACGCAAAGTGCCTGCGCGTGTCAAGCTTAGCGCCCTCTTTAAAACACCCGTCTTTCCAAAATGAGTTGGCCTGTTTGCTGAGCTCTTGAAAATTTTTGACTAGAAACTTTATTGTGCATGAATCAAAATTCATTTACTGGAATCTACCCATATAAGTAAGAAAGAGGCGACCATTGAACAAATGGAGTTCAAAATGACAGGTTGTAGTTTAACGAACAGCGAAGAATCCAAAAAATGGCCTGAGGGCATAATATCAGTAAAACTAACCATGAATCCGTACCTACTGGTCTTGGCGGAAGAGGAAGCCGCACGACAAGGTTTAAAGCTCTGGGAGTACATCAATTTGGCATTATGGGAAAAACTAGGTGAACCTTCCAAGGACCAGCTCCTAGATTTCGCCAGTGGATTTGGAGTGGATGATCTAGATCCGAAGTGGAAACATAGACTCAAGCTTGCGGCTAGACACGAGGTCGAGGTTCGTGAGGCAGTTAAGCAGGCGCAAACATCTGGCGAGAGCAAATCGCCAGATTCGAACGGTGATGGGAAGCAAAAATAACTGAGCAATATAAATATGGAGGTAGTCATGCCAATCCTGAATTATTTGTGCGAAGACTGTGGCAAGGAATTCGCAAAAATCTTTGTTGATGTAGAAAATGCGCCCAAACAATGTCCAGTTTGTAAGTCCGACAGACTAGTAGAACGTGGAGACGCATTCAGGGCTGACCCTGGTTTGTTTACACGTTTGACATCTGAGTCATGTGACACTTGTGATTCCTGTTTTACCTGTGGAGAAAACGTCAGATCCGCCTTGGGATCAAGCTGATAGTTATTTGTCGGTCTAGGTTAGACAGAAGCGGAAATTGGTTTGAGTTCCTTGATTTTGTTGGGAGCTTCTTCTACTATGGACTTAGAGATTAAGCGGTTTGATCACTTTGTAGGCTACGTGACCATGCCGCTTAAATTTTGGTTCTGATTCCAAGAGGTTTTAAAATGCGAAAATTTATATTCGTTTTGGCTCTGTGGGTCTTACTGATCAACGGGGTCGCTGTTGCCCAACCAGTTATGGATGAAAAAGGCGGAGATGTTTTGGCGACAGTTGGCAATCAAAAAATTACGCGAGAGATGCTTGATAATATAATTGCTACAATTCCTGAAGAAAACCGGGTTCCCTTTCTCACTCCAGATGGGCGTAAGAAAATACTCGACGAGGTGGTGAATTTCGAATTGTTCGCCATCGCCGCCAAAGACGACGGCATTGACAAGGAGCCTGCCATCAAAACCAGGCTAAAGTATGAACAAACCCAATATATGGCAAGAGAATATTTTAGACGGATCCAGGCTAAGCAGCCCCCGATTTCCGAAGAACAACTGAAGGATTATTATAATAGTCACATCAGCGAATTTACTCCTCCAGAAGAAATTCAAGCTCGACACATATTGGTAAAAACCGAGGCTGAGGCCAACAAAATACTGGCGGAATTAAAAAAAGGCGCCAATTTCGCTGAACTGGCCAAAAAGAAATCCATAGACCCAGCAGCCCAGAAAGGCGGAAAGCTCGAACTGATGGATGGAAAAGATTGGCTTCCAAGAGGTTCGTTTGAGAAATCTTTCGAATATGTTCTGTTCAAGATTCCTAAAGGAGAAATTGGAGGCCCAGTGAAGTCCCAGTTTGGATGGCATATTTTGAAAGTTGATGATCGGAGGCAGCCAGAGCCCCCAAGCTTTGTTCAGGTGCGTAATGTTATCAAGATGAGACTTGAAAATGAAAGAAATGCGGAATTGCACAAAAAAATTACAGAGGATCTCAAGAAGAAAATTCACGTTGTTATAAAGTAAACTTATAGAATATGTTGTAAATTTTTTCAATAACCGCTCTAATAGTATCCGTTCGGTAGATAATGCCCTCGTTATTGATGGGCTAGATTCCGCCTTAGTTAAACCCTGTGGTGGATAGTTTCAATTTTTAAGATACGGCGCCGAAAAAATGTTCAAAAATTTGATATTGATGCCTAGGGAGTCGAGTCATGCCCTAATCCCGTACATGACCGTCATGCTGAGTAAGTCTTCCTTTTTCGCTTTTGCCATAACAATTCTAGTAGCGATAATTGTTGTATTCGGGCTTGGTCATAGTGACTGCTGGGCTAAAGACTCGGTTCGTGGGGCAGAAAAGGACAGTCATGTCTCGACTCCGGTGGGCTCGAGTCCGGAGAAACTCTACGAGGCTGTTTCTGGCTATCTGGAAAGTTTGCATGGCGTCCGCT
>JBMFSZ010000284.1:0-4968 GCA_049967315.1 Desulfomonilaceae bacterium | reverse complement strand
AAACACCAAAAAGTACAACTACTTATTTAATACCCCAGAAATGTCGGTCACATGGCATTTTTGAAACCAGCTCTAAACACTTTTCCTTTCTTCATTACTCTCCGGCTCCCGCATATCGAGCATGTGAGAGTTGTAGGATCTTGACCGATTCGGAAGATCGTCCTGCCGTTCTCGAAACGAGTATGAACGTGACGAATTCCTCGCTCCGTGATTCCAAAACAGTGATAAAGTATGCTGGTGGACATGACTTTCTTGCCTTCCCTTATATTTCTTAAAATCTAGAAGGCAGAAATCATGTCCATTTTTATTTATCAACCAGATACGAACTTTCGCGAAGATCCAATTTAGAGCCTTGACATATTGTCCAAGTGATCGGTAAGCTCTCCCCATGCCGCAAAGGTCAAGAGCTTCATCTTTAACATTGCCAAGTTTTGTTGCTACCGTCAGCGCTCGTTCAAAGTATTCTATGGCTTTATTATATTGGCCGATGGAATTGTAAACAGCACCGATGCCACTCAGCGTGTCTTCTTCCCCTGGCAAATGTCGAATCTTCTCATTTATCGCCAAGGCCTTCTGTTTATATTCCAGTGCATTAGTATACTTTCCCATGAAATGGTAAATTCCGCCGATTTTGTTCAGCGAGTCTGCCTCGTTTTTAATATCGTTAATCTTTTCTATAACAGCCAGTGCCTTTTCCTGGTATTCTAAAGCCTTATGGTAATCTCCGAGATAATGGTAAGCGGCGCCAATGTTTTTCAATGTCATTCCTAAACCCGCTTCATCTCCGGTTTTCTTTCTCATAGCTAAGGACTTCTCTAGATATTCAATTGTCTTCTGATATTGTCCAAGAAGGCTATAAGCCACGGCTATGTTGTTAATAGATGTAGCTTCACTAACCAAATCATGGCATTTTTGCATGATATCGATGGATGCTTCGAAACATTCAATTGCTTTCTGATATTGCCCCAATGAAAGATGAACGCTTCCCTTTTCGTTGAGAGCCACACCTTTTTGTTGTTCAGACCCTACGGAATCAAGGAGTTTCAATGCTTCTTCGTATTTCTTTAGAGCATTTTCCATGTCTTGTTTGGAACGTGCTTTTGCTATCAATGCTTGGCCCTGTTTCAGGGCAGCAATTCCCTTTTGTTCTGATTGAGCTAAAGCAAGCGGCCAAAGCAGAAACGAACTTACAAACGACAAAACAATCCCAGAGATCAGTGTTTTCATGGCAGAAACCTGTCCTATAAAGATCTCTCCAAATAGCAAACTCCAACCCAACTGCTAATTCCAGGGTTCGCCGATTCTGTGTTTGGAGTAGTAATAGACTTATAAAATTTATTCGCCATTTACAAAAGCATTTTCTATCCTGATGGATGGAATGGCAGCACATTTCATAGTTGAGCCTATAGCGTGAATCGGTGACCATACAACGGTTTGGGCAAATGGATCAGCCATGCGGATTTAAAAACTTCAGAAAATTTTGTTGTCAATATTGGTAACTAACAACGCTTTTGTTGAATGTGAAAACGTGATAGTCAAAACATATAACATGTTGAATTACTTAATAATGTCTACGTTTTATTGTCAGATATTCGACAAAATTTCGAATTACTATTACGAGAGCCAAGATGTCCCAATGTTTCTCATGAGGTTTTGGAGCCGAACTCAATAAATCATTAAGAGGCAATGTGGTCAAATTTCTTTAGCTAATACTGCGGCTTTGTGATATGAAATATACACTCCATACATATATTATCGCGTTTTACACTAAGCCATGCCCTCTACCAATGAAAATCAGGACATCTCTCTGGTGGGCCAATGTTTGTCAGGATCTGAGCCCGCCTGGGCGGAATTCTATTCTCGATTTCAAAGACTGGTAAGGATGGTTGTCAGGCGACGTTTGCACTTTTCCCCAGAGGAGACCGAGGATGTAGTGCACGAAGTATTCATTTCTCTTATGTCAGCTCTAAAGACATATGACTCATCTAACCCACTACAAAACTTTGTGGGTACAATTACAGAAAGAGTGTGTGTGGATAAGTACCGCTTTTCCAAAGCGGCTAAAAGGGATGCAGATACCGAGCCTTTCGACGATCAGAACCCGAGGATAGCGGACTGTATTATGGGTGGCCCAAAAATGGGCCATCAGGAGGCAGAATTAATATTATAGGAGCAGACGGAAATTTTGAGGCTGGCTTTTCGCTTACTCGGAGCAAGATGCCGGCAATTATTAAGGTTACGCTATCATGAAGAATTACCATACAGCAGGATTGCTAAAATTCTTGGGGCAACTGAAAATACGTTAACCGTTCAGGCTGGCCGTTGCATTCGAGAACTTAGGGCCGGTTACCAAAAGCTTCTCAACAAAGGGACCTAAAAGTGAAGCCCATTGAAGAAAAAGCTTTGAACGATCATCCAAAGGATCTGTTGCTCGGTTACCTAGAGGGTGAACTTCCGGAAAGAGATCGTCTAATGGTGAACGCTCATATAGCACATTGCGAAGAGTGTGCTTTAGAGCTTGAATCACTTAGTAGATTTGTCGAGACCCTGAAGACAGAAAAACATGTTTTCTGTCCAGAACCTTGGGAACTTTATGAGTTTATTGAGGATGGACAAGATCCGGAAGGAAAGTTAGCTAAGCACCTGGAAAAGTGTCCTACGTGTTCCGCTGAGATAACCGAGTATAAAAAAAGTTCTTGCCAAACAATCCTACCCTCGACACTAAAGGGAATATTGAGGTGCCAGTTTTCAACAACCAGCCATTCTGCAACAACTAACCGATCCCGCGGCTTTTCTTGGATTTTCGAGAGAGTTTTGTCAATTTTCAAAGTGCCTGTATTTGCGGTGGGAACAGCGGTCGTCGCCGTCCTGTTAGCGATCATTCTTTATCCTCATGGTTCTCCGGAAAGTTTCATTGGACTGAGCGATGTGAACTGGATTCACGAAGCTAACATCGGAACCCCAAAATCTTTGTTTAGCGACATTCCAAAACCAAAACTTGCCATAGTCGTGATTTTCAAGGGCTTCAACAAACCTTTACCACAAGCAACCATTGATTCCTTATACGAAGCGCTAGAACCTAAATCAGTGGTGCTAGATCGCTTTCAGCTCGTCCCACCCGTTGATTTAAGGGAATGCCTAGAGAAGATGAGAATTTTAAAGGACAAACCATTTCAAGCCCTAGATGCATTCTATAAGGAGTCATCCATTAGCTTTGCACTTGTTGTAAGCATAACCGCAAACGGGGAAAAATTCCAAGCCCAGTCGCAGGTCCTTGACATACGTAATGGTCAATCGTTGGCTGAATCCGTTCGGAGCAATTTGTCGACGACTGAATTAGTGTCCACGTTGAACAACTCTTTGACCTTGTTAAATCATGTGGAGATTAGGAATAGGACTAAATGATTTCAGCACACTAAACTTTGCCACGTTTAGCGTTAGTTAAGGACAGGGAGGGTCTTAAAAATGAATCGCAGAGGGAATGCTTACGTTTTTTGCTTCTCACTATGGGTGATGCTCTTCTGCGTCTATGTTCAGGGATTAGCGATGGAAGACCGGCCTAAAGGTCGTTTAAAGGGCGAAGAGTGTTCGGAATCTCAGATGTCAGCCGCCAAAGCAAAATATTGTGCGGGAGTAGATCTGCTCAATTATGAGATGCGTCGAGTCGCTTTTCAAAAAGCCGTGGACCTTTGTCCTTCGTACGCCGAAGCCCATGTAAATCTAGCCGACGCTTTTGAACACCTAGGCCTGAGCAAGAAAAAAGCTGATGAAAAAAGCTTGGTCGAATCTAACAAACTTCTTGATGAAGCCGTGAAACATTACTCTCGAGCCATAGAACTTAGACCGGAGTTGATGGCCCCCAAAATTGGCTTAGGTGATGTGTACATGGCTTTGGGTTGCTATCCTCTCGCCGTTGAAAACTATAGAAGGGCCTTAAAGTTGCGACCGGGAATGTCAAACGTGGAGAGCCGTCTAAAAGAAGCTGAACGCCGTATTCGGCCTTCTTCTGAAGGCGTGAAGAAGGAAGCCGAAATAATAAGCGAGGTTAAGGATGCAAATTTGCGGGACATGTACAAGACTATGGGGTTTCAGGTGTTTGTTGTGAGTGATGCTGCCAGGCAGACTTTCAACAACATCCTGTTCGAGCCGTGGTCTTCTAGGATCAGAGCGGGTGACCCGATAAAACAGTTAAACGAGATAGGAAAAGCCCTTACGTCGCAGGAATTATCTTCATTCAGATTTGTGATCGAAGGTCATGCAAACACTGTTGGTGAATTTGAACCTAACATGAAGCTGTCTAATAATAGGGCTAGGGCTGTCAAAGAATATCTTGCAAAGAATTTCAAAGTTGATCCCCGCAGAATCATGACCCAGGGCTTTGGATTCACACGACCCAAATTCAATCCGGGCACTGACGCCAGGAATCGACGGGTTGAGGTGGTGTTTTTCAATGAGGACTTAAAAAAATGAAAATCCAATCGTTTCAAATTATCGATCGTGGCGCTAATTACTCGATGTCTAACATATTACAAGTGGCTGCATTTTTGACGGCTATTTTCATTATATGGCCTACGTTAACTGTCTCTGGCGCCAATACGGATTTTTCCAAAATCGAATTGTATGCCGTTTCAGTCGGCGTCGGCAAATATCGTGACCCCAGACTAAAACAGCTAGAACTCTCGCCAAAAGACGCTCAAGATTTTAATGCATTTCTTCAGGAACGGAAACATCTCTTCTCTAAAACGCATATAAAGCTTTTCCTCAACGAACAGGCGACGAGAGAAAATGTAACAAAAGCCATAAGAGACGATCTCAGGCCCGCAAGAAAAGACGACATAGTTGTCGTCTATATTTCAGGCCACGGTACCACCGACCCGGTTCGAAGCGATGAATATTATTTCCTGACCTACGACGCTGACCCTGAGAACCTGTTCGGCTCCGCCCTTCTCATGAACTCCTCAGGGCTAT
>JBMFSZ010000283.1:0-4984 GCA_049967315.1 Desulfomonilaceae bacterium | reverse complement strand
ATTTGAGTCAGAGTGCGGAGTGTAAGGTGAGCAACAAAAGAATTGGCGCTGTAATGACGGTTGGCGGTGGAATCGGCGGGGTCCAGGCATCATTGGACTTGGCCGAGTCCGGATTCAAGGTATATCTGGTTGACGAAAAGCCGTGTATCGGTGGTGTCATGGCTCAACTGGACAAGACCTTCCCAACCAATGACTGCTCTGCTTGTATATTTTCTCCCAAATTGCAGACATTGGCTCAGAATCCCAATATAGAAATTGTGGCATACAGCCGCATTGAAGGCATTGAAGGGGCGCCTGGCGACTTCCGGGTGAAAGTTCGGAGAAAAGCTCGATACGTTGATCCGGAGAAATGTACTTCCTGTGGGGCGTGCGCCCAAAAATGTCCTACGAAGGTTCCTAACGAATACAATTTTGGACACGACATCAGGAAGGCAATTTACAAGGATTATGCTCAAGGCATACCTTCGGTTTATACAATTGATACGGACCATTGCCGCGTATTCCAGGGTAAAAAGTGCGGGGTTTGCGCTAAGGTATGTCCCGCTGGCGCCATAGACTATGAACAAAAGGATGTAATTGAGGACTTTGAAGTCGGGGCAGTCATAATGGCGCCAGGTTACGAGCTCTTTGACACGTCAAAAGTTTCGGAATATGGTCACGGAATTGCGCCGAATGTGGTTGTGAATCTGGAAATGGAGCGCATCCTCAGCGCTTCGGGACCATTCAGCGGTGTCGTCACCCGTCCGTCGGATGGTCGACATCCTCGGAAAATCGCATGGATTCAATGCGTGGCCTCTCGTGACAGACGAAAGGGCATGCCTCATTGCAGTTCAGTTTGCTGCATGGCCTCAATAAAACAGGCGGTTATAGCCAAAGAGCATGACGCGACAATTGAGCCAACGATTTTTTACATGGACATCAGGGCTTACGGTAAGGATTTCGACAAGTATTACGAAAAAGCCAAGAGCGAAGGTGGAGTCAGGTTTATCAGATCAATGGTAAGCCGTGTTGCCGAAGATCCTGTGTCTCACGATCTCGATATCGTGTACTTAGACCCTGATGGAAGGTTGAAAACTGAAACGTTTGATATGGTCGTGCTCGCAGTCGGCATCAAACCGTCGGATGAAGCCATCCAAACTGCAAAACTGCTCAATGTCGATCTTGACACTGAAAAGTTCTGTCTTACCGGCTCATTTGAACCAGTAAAAACATCGAACCCTGGTATTTTCGTCGCAGGAGCTTTTCAAGCCCCCAAAGACATACCCCAGACAGTGATGGAAGCCTCGGCAGCAGCTGGTGTCGCCATAAAGATGCTTGCCGACCAGAGGGACACTCTAACATCCAAAAAGCAATTACCACCTGAGAAGGACGTATCTGGACAGGAGCCACGGATTGGGGTGTTTGTCTGCAGATGCGGTATAAATATTGCGTCTACTGTTGATGTTCCTGGTGTCGTCGAAAAGATTCGCGAAATTCCTGGCGTCGTGTACGCCGGAGAAAACCTCTTCACATGCTCTCAGGACACTCAAACGCAAATAAGGAACATCATTCAGGATTACGACCTCAACAGGATGATAGTAGCTTCGTGCACTCCTCGAACACATCTTCCGCTATTTCAGGAAACAGCTAGAGAAGCTGGCCTGAACAAATATTTGGTCGAAATGGCCAATATTAGGGAACATTGTTCATGGGTTCATATGAGCGAAAAGGAAAAGGCTACTGACAAGGCTGTTGACTTGATAAGGATGGCCGTTGCCAGAACTGCCAGGCTGGAACAGGTTCAGGACCAGCAACTGCCTATGGTTCAGTCTGCGCTTGTAATTGGTGGTGGTGTGGCTGGAATGACCGCAGCCCTAAATTTGGCCGATCAGGGTTTCCACACTCATTTGATTGAAACGGCTGATAAGCTGGGTGGGAATGCTTGGAATCTCTCGCACACATTAAAGGGGGAGAAGGTTCGACCGTTTCTTGAGGAACTGATCAAAACTGTAACGGATAACCCCAAGATTACGGTTCATTTTAATTCCTCCATCAAAGACGTGCACGGTTTTGTCGGCGCCTTTAAGACAGAAATCTCCTCGACTGGTGGGGCGGTGGAATCTATCGATCATGGCGTAGCGGTCGTGGCGACAGGAGCTTCAGAGTGGAAGCCGGACCTCTATTCGTACGGCCAGGATCCTCGAATACGTACTCACCTTGAGATGACCAAAGCCATGGAAACTGGGGATCCACAGGTCTGGAAAGCCGACACAACTGTTTTCATTCAGTGCGTTGGCTCCCGTTGTCAAGAACGCCCGTGGTGTAGCAAGGTTTGTTGCAATCACACCGTGATGGATGCGATTGAATTAAAGGAAGCCAATCCCTCGGGTAAAATTTACGTATTGTATCGTGACATTAGGACTTTCGGACTCAACGAATCCTATTATGAAAAGGCCCGACGGCTTGGAGTCATCTTCGCCCGATATGAGCCCGAAGCTCCACCTAGCGTACAGGTTGGGGCTAAAATCCAAGTTAGTTTGAAAGACCTTGTTTTGGGTGGCATGATGAATCTGTCAGCGGATAACCTTGTATTGGCGTCCGCTATCATTCCAAACGAAAATAACAAGGAACTGGCCAAACTTTTCAAAATATCGACAAATGAGGACGGGTATTTCCTGGAAGCTCACATGAAACTCAGGCCAGTTGATTTCGCAACCGACGGTGTGTTCCTTGCCGGGTTGGCTCATTATCCCAAACCTATCGATGAAACAATAGCTCAGGCGGAAGCGGCCGGTTCCCACGCTGCGCAAATCCTGGCTCGTGGTTATGTTGAAGCCCCGGGGATGGTATCTGTTGTCGACCAATATCTCTGTAGAGGCTGTGGTAGGTGCGTGGAGACTTGTCCATTCCATGCTCCCGAACTTAAGGAAGTCAGTCCGGGAGTGTTCAAGGCGGAAGTCAACCCTGCATTGTGCAAGGGGTGCGGCGCATGCGCTGTAGTGTGCCCCACGGGGGCCGCCTCGATCAGGCATTTCAAGGATGACCAGATATCAGGGATGATTGACGCAATTGTGGCCTAGGTGCATAGAGCATTAGCCATCTTTATGAAGATAAGTTTAATTTCGAGAATCGCTTAACCTTTCGGAGTAGCTATGCCTCAAGAATTTGATCCAAAGATCGTTGCCTTTGCGTGTAACTGGTGTTCTTACGCTGGTGCGGATCTTGCGGGGGTAGGTCGTATGCAGTATCCACCAAGTATCCGATTAATTAGACTGATGTGTTCAGGCATGTTAGTGCCTTCGTATATTCTCAGAGCTTTCGAAAAGGGCGCTGATGGCGTCCTTGTTACTGGTTGACACATCGGTGAGTGCCATTACCTGGAAGGTAATGAAAAGGCCTTAAAAGTAATAGAAAAGACACAGAAGATGATGAAACTACTCGGGATCGAGGAAGGACGTCTCAGGAGAGAATGGATTTCCGCTTCCGAAGGGTCGAGATTTGCTGAGACCGTGCGGACTTTCACGGAAGACATTCGAAAAATGGGGAGAAATCCACTCGTGAAAAGGGAGACTGCGGCATGAACCTACCAGATATTGTCGACCGCACTGGAGCTTATTATTGTCTGGATTGTGGGATATGCACCGGTAGTTGTCCAGTGTCACGGGTTTATCCGGACTTTTCGCCCCGATTGATGGTCGAGAAAGTTCTTGTCGATCAGGAAGAAAACGCCTTGGAAGACGTCAATGTTTGGGCCTGTCTTTCTTGCGGGCAATGCAGTGTTCGTTGCCCGTCGGAAATTGATTATCCTGAATTTGTACGCCTTATTCGAGAGGAAGCCACGAACCAGGGAAAAGGAGGCACGCCTGCTCACAGGGGGCTTTTCCAGACGGTCATGCGCCTTCAAACCATGGACGTCAAACAGTCAAAGACCGACTGGGCACGGGAGGTCGGCAGAGTCGCCACATCGGGGGATGTCTATTTCTTTGTTGGCTGCGCCCCATTTTTTGACGTCGAATTCCATGATGACTGGGGATTGGACATGATGGATAGCCCCAAGGGAACGCTCAAGCTACTCAACGCCATCGGAATAGACCCGGTTGTTCATGACGAGGAGCGTTGCTGCGGGCATGATCTTTTCTGGAACGGCGACACTGAGAATTTCACCAAACTGGCAAAGAAGAATGTCGATCTGATCAGAAGCCTCGGCTGCAAACAGGTGGTCTTTTCCTGCCCTGAAGGATACATGACCTTCAAGAAACGATATCCGGAATTAATAGGAGACCTCGGGTTCGAACCAATACACATATACGAACTTCTGGCACGTGAGGCAGCGGCTGGTAAGATCAGCTTTGAGCCTTTTGAAACTCGTCTGACTTACCATGATCCGTGTAGGCTGGGCAGACAGGCAGGCATTCTGGAGGAACCGAGAGAATTGCTCAAAGCGATCCCAGGGGTCGAATTGAAAGAAATGGAACATAACAGGATGAGTGGAGTTTGCTGTGGCACGAGCGCGTGGATGAACTGTTCAGCCTGTTCAAAGTCCATACAGAAAAAGAGAATTGAAGAAGCCGCATCCACAGGAGCGGATATACTTGTTACGGCCTGCCCCAAATGCAGGGCTCACTTGAGTTGCGCTTTACGCGACATGGACACAACTATCAAGATTCGTGACCTCAATGAGGTGCTTGCTAACTCCATAAAGCTTTAGAGCGAGCTACTGGAGTTGATTTACGTCAATTTAACCATTATTTGAGATACCGGGACGTTTGTTCCATTTCGGGAATGTGGTTCGAGAATAGTTGATAAAATTAGGGATGGTGCAATTATGGCTTCTAAGGAAGTACTTATAGTCGGCGGCGGAATAGCTGGCATGCAGGCGGCTCTTGACCTCGGTGAAATGGGAATTCAAGTCCATCTGGTGGAAAAAAATCCCAGCATCGGGGGGAAGATGGCCCAGTTGGACAAAACCTTCCCAACTAACGATTGTACAATATGAATTCTCTCG
>JBMFSZ010000282.1:0-5026 GCA_049967315.1 Desulfomonilaceae bacterium | reverse complement strand
CGGTTGGAATTATAGGGCAATTCGTTGGACTAGGACTAATTCCTCTTAGTGTCGTAGGGATAGTGGCCATAGCCGGCCTTACCGTAGGACGCTTTTTGTGCGGTTGGGTATGTCCTTTCGGGTTTGTTCAGGATCTCCTTTACAAGGTCCCATATATAAAATTTGACATCCCTAGGTGGACACGTTTCTTGAAATACGGGGTATTCGCGGGATTGGTCGTAGCTGTTCCCCTGTTTCTCACCCCGGGATTTCCAGTTTATTTTTGCAGATTGTGCCCCGTAGCGACCGTAGAGTCAGCTATTCCGTGGGCTCTGATCAATGGGAGCGCTGACATATTGTCTCTTGTGGTGAGGCTCGCAGTGCTTTTTGGTATTGTTGTTGCGGCTATGGGTCATCGACGTTTCTTCTGTAAAGTGATATGTCCGCTGGGGGCTATTCTGGCGCCCTTAAACCGCTTCTCGCTTTTGTTCCCCAAAAGGGACGAAAACTGTATCGATTGTGGGTTGTGCAACAAGGTATGCCCTATGAAAACGGAACCAGACGAAGCGAAATTTGGAGTTTATGAGAGTGCGCCCGAAGAGTGCGTATCATGTCTGGATTGTAGGAAGAAATGTCCAACAGATTCAATAAAATTGTGGGGATAATATCAGCCTGTTTGAATGCTTGGGAGGTCACAACATGTGTGAATCTAACGCTTACATTTTGAAAGAAGGAGAGGAACAACTGATTATGGAAAATGTTGGTTCCCTAGTTCCAACTGATGGCAAAATTGCTCTTAAGAGTATATTTGGCGAAACAATGACCGTTGATGGTGTGTTGGTCGAGGTTGACCTGATCGGCCATAAAATAAGACTCAAGGCCCTTTAAATTAGAGAAAGCCGATATTTCGCATTTTCTTTGTGTTGATATACCGGCGCGGCTTGTTTTGCTATTGACAGACAATGAGCTACTCTGTAAAAGGCAATTGAGGGATCAGATTTACTAATTGAAGTTTCCCACCAATGTGAGGCCTTTGATCAATGTCATCCATGGAGGCGGTAATCGTACTTAACGCCGGATACGAATTCATGGGTTTGATATCATGGCGAAGGGCCATGACGTTGTTATTCAACGGGAAAGTCGAGGTTCTGAAAGAATCTAACCGAATCGTCCGCACTGTTTCCAGAAGTTTTCGTATCCCGGCTGTTGTAAGACTCCTTAAATTTATTCGTCAAATTTATAGACGCGAGGTCCCATTTTCCCGGAAAAATGTTCTGATCCGGGATTCTTCTACATGTCAGTATTGTGGCGATCATTTCGCGCCTAATGAACTTACGGTCGACCATATCATACCGAAAGTGCAGGGTGGTCAAAATCGTTGGACCAACGTTGTTGCATGCTGTCGAGTGTGTAACGTGAAGAAGGGTGGCAGAACCCCCAGGCAGGCAGGTATGAGTTTGGTGAGACAACCGTTTAAACCCACAATAATGGAATTTCTGAACGTTTATCTGGCAAGAAAATTTGGGGTTAACCTAACAGAGTTGCTTAGTGTTTAAGTCTAAGGAAAAATCCTGTCTGGGGAATAGTGAAATGCTGGAGACAGGTTGAAATAGCGCTGTTCAACGCTTCTGCCACCAACAATATGCTACGGACGAGGCATTTTTTTGTTGACACGCTATCCTCTTGTGATAAGAGAAAGGCGCTTCTTTTTCATTATATTTCCATCCCAGTGGAACACACGCGAACGGCCATTTAGATGCCGTTTTCGTGTTTTAGGGGCTTTGATCTTCCATGCGCTATGTTCTTGGGACATAACGCTTCGATC
The DNA here is from genome assembly GCA_049967315.1 of Desulfomonilaceae bacterium. Lineage (GTDB taxonomy): Bacteria > Desulfobacterota > Desulfomonilia > Desulfomonilales > Desulfomonilaceae > CAJBEZ01. The sequence continues at coordinate 3,222 of JBMFSZ010000282.1, read as the reverse complement.
TCGTATTTGCGTTACACCTCATTTTCATTTTGTTGTCAATACTTTTTTATAGAATTTTGAATAATTATCAAAAATGGTGAGATATAATATTACTAAAAAATGATAATAGGCTTGATATATAATTTCAGTATTATGGTGTATATTTAGGTAATATATTGTTTATAAAGGATAAAATTCAATAGGAATGTTTCAATGGCTATACCGGATTACGGTAACTATTTTTCTGAACTTTTGGATATAACGCGCGGTTTGAGTTCCACAAAAAAGGAATTTGCGTTACTTCTTCTTGTCCTGGTGTGCTTTTTTCTGCTGGTAAACAATTCGTGGAAAGCGTCTCCCGATAGCGCGCTGTATCTGGAATTGGGCGAATGTTTAGCCAAGGGATCTGGCTACAGATTCAACGGTGAACTACATACATATGTTCCACCGGGTTTTCCTGGTCTGGTCTCTTTGACTGTGAATGCCTTTGGCAAGAGCTTTCTTGTTTATCGCGTCATGATGTGTCTGCTCGGGATTGCGACCAGTTTTGTTGGGTATTTTTTGATATTTAGACTGCTTGGTCGTGACATGGCTTTCCTCATAGGGGGGCTGTTCGCTCTCAATAATACCCTGTTGTCAAATTCAAGTTACGTTACATCGGATGTCCTATTTACATTCGTGGGTCTGGCAAGCCTGCTAGCGGTAAGTTCATTGCAGGCGAGTGCTTTGGGTGTAAAACCTCTTGTTCTTACGGGCCTGCTATCGGGAACATCAGCTCTGGTCAGGATCAACGGTTGGGGTATACCCGTTTCCTCAGGTCTGTTCCTATATTCGTCCTTGAACCGAAGGCCTCTGTTGAAGAGAATTTGCCTGTCTATTTCTTTCGTGTTCTTGGGATTTGTGGTTCCTCTGTTGTGGGAGCTCCACAAGCGTGGATATCCACGTTCATACAACGAAGGGGAGTACTTAAATGCCATAACCGGGAGAACCTTGGCGACCCAGATCTCCATAATTTTTAACTCCGCCTGGGGTTATGTTGCCGAAATGGCTACTGCTTTAATGGGGGTTTCGATCAAGACGGGCTTTCTTGAAGTGTTCATAGTGGCATTTGTTGCTTTGGGTTTCTGGGTAGCCTGGAAACGGGGAGAACGTCTGTTCATATACCTGACAGCTATACAACTCGGGGGGCTTCTGCTGAGTCCTGCAGGTAGCAGATACATCCTATTACTTATTCCGGGCCTCCTTTTGTTTCTTTTTCAAGGGGTTATTGTTGCGGGCGACTGGTTGAGAAAACATACTGCCCTGGGACGAGTCAAGTCGCTCGGGCAGAGGAGAGCTATCCTGGCTGTGGCGATCTTATTGTTGGCCACAAACATGGGCCAGAACGCCGTAACCATTTCCCAGGCGCGGTTGGCTTTGGAATCGGGTGGCGCAGAAACCGACCGGGATGAGCCGTTTTTTGTAGCGGCGCGCTGGCTTAAGTCACATGCCGAAGGAAAATCGGTTTTAACGATGAATCCGAGAATAATCCGATACCTTACGGGTTTGCCTACTGTAGAAATGTTACGTTCGGGTAGTCCTGAAGAAATGGTCCTGCCAAAGACATTGATAGAGATTAGGGGTATCATTCAAAAAAGAAACCCGGCGTTTCTGTTCCTTGATAACAGGGACGAGGTTCTCAAAGGTCTGATAATAGCCGCAGCGGAATCCCTAAATTACAAAGTGGAAGTGATAAAGGAGGCGTCATGTGGCGACAGATACATTCTGGCCCGGTTGTCAGCCGTCAAATGACTATTATCGAAATTAGGGGCTGGATAGAATGAATGGAAAACTTTCGACGCAAAATTCCTTGACAAAGCTCGGCTGCAATAGTACAAATTTCACTTTATAGTTTTGAAGAGGTGCCGCATGAAGACTTGGACCCCTAAAAAAGGGGAAGTGGAACGAAAATGGTTTGTTATAGACGCTAAGGACAGAGTCCTCGGACGTGTTGCAGTAGAGTGCGCCAAGATACTACGTGGAAAAACCAAGCCACAATTTGCGTCACATATGGATACCGGCGATTTTGTAATAGTTATTAATGCGGACAAGGTCAAACTTACCGGGAAAAAATTGCAGCAAAAAGTTTATTATAGGCACAGTAACTATCCCGGGGGTATTAAAAGCATAAAAGCTGAAACCTTGCTGAAACAGAAACCTGAAAAGATGTTCCGTCTAGCGGTTCGTGGTATGCTTCCAAAAAATACCATTGGACGCGCCCAACTGGGGAAACTCAAAATCTATGCCTCTGATTCGCATCCCCATCAGGCGCAGCAGCCGCAAACCTACAACTTTTGACATGGAGTCGTAGATGTCCCAAGAATCTTTCTATGCTACGGGCAAAAGAAAAAACGCAATAGCCAGAGTTTTGTTAAAACCGGGCTCCGGGAAAATTGTTGTTAATAGTCGACCCGTAGATAATTATTTTGGTAGGCCAACTTCCAGAATGGTAATTATGCAACCCTTCGAATTAACGCAAACGTCTGGTCGATTTGATGTAGATATTTCCGTTTACGGAGGTGGCTTATCAGGTCAGGCAGGCGCAATCAAGCATGGAATCAGCAAAGCTTTGCTTGATGTTGACTCTACGTTCAGATCCATGCTGAAAAGCGCCGGTTTTCTCACCAGGGATTCCAGGGTTAAAGAACGGAAAAAATACGGTAAGCGCGCAGCTAGAGCGAGCTTCCAATTTTCTAAACGTTAATACAAGTTTTGTGATTTTGGTTGGGCTTTTCCGAATTTGTGCAATGAGACAGGAGGATATTCCTGTCTCCTTTTTTTTTTGAGATGCCGTGTTCAGACAAAATCCAGCCCTAGCGATAGCCTTGCAATATTGCCGACATCTTATTCACATCAACAGATTGTTTAGCTAATGGGCCTTTTTGTAGAAAAGGGAAATAATCTTCATACGTGGGTCGTTGATCTCCATCTTTATAGATTGTCCCGATAGGTATGGCGTCTCCCCACTCCTCGGCTTTTAAAAAGGCTGCTTTTCTGTCGGTCGGATCGTAGTCATCTCCCAATTCGTAACAACGCTGATTATACCAGCCAAATGTATTGACCTTGTTGAAGGATACACAAGGTTGGAGAACATCGACCAGCGCAAAGCCTTTGTGCTTGATAGCGGCGTGGATAAGGCCCGAAAGGTGGTCCACCCTGCCAGAGAAACCTCGGGCCACAAAACTTGCGTGCATTGTTATAGCC
>JBMFSZ010000281.1:0-5094 GCA_049967315.1 Desulfomonilaceae bacterium | reverse complement strand
AACTGGGTAGTGAACCGGAAAGATCAAAACCAAAAAACATGCGCCATTAAGACAAAACTTTAGGCAAATGCTATATGACTAATGTCTGTAAATTGACTAAAAAAAGGGGGGTTACATTCCTGGTCCGCTACACGGAGGCCCAGCGGGAGGACAACAACCGCGCCGTCCTCGCCCCATCATTCTGCAGGTCCGATGCTTGAGGAATTCCAAAAACGCCTCACGCTTCTCAGGTGGCAAGGTAGCCATTGTTCCACTAACCTTCTGAAGAATCTGGTAGGTCAAAGAGGAACGCAAATCGATCATTTCCTTGATGGCTTTGTCCGCCGGTTTTAGGTCCCCAGGATTTTTAGCCAACAAATCCAGGACCTCAGCCCTTTTGGCGTTAAGTTCAAGCCTCGTTTTGATGATTCCCTGCTTTGCAGTTTTTGACCAGATTTGCGACATCCTTTTCATGTCTTCGCTGGAAATCACAGGACATTGTTTAGCAAGTTCAGCCTCAAAATTCCCAGGTTGAAACCACCAATGTCTAAGTATCACAACTCCAACAGAAATATTCGCAAGCAACGAAAAGACGAGCAAACCAATAAAAAAAACTCTTTTCATCGCCCGTTCTCCGATTGCCCAAAATTAATTACCAAATCAGTCAAGGATTCCCCCTGGTCCTGAATCAGGTTTTCCAGACTGTGCGACATATCCTGCACGCTGAGCGCCTCTGTCAGGATTCTGCCAGCCATGTCCCCAACCCCGACTGCAAGGATGGCTATCAAAGCCCACGCGGGAACCTGCTTCAGTAAAGAAAAACTCCACCACCCGCCCCGGACGCGTGGTTCAGGCTCTGCAGCGATTTGCGCCCTGATTTTATTGGCCAGAGAATCATCCGGTAATAGGGGTTTCAAATTCCCAAGAGTTTCGTTTAAGGACACCATTTTCTTATAGGCATGCATGCATTCCGCGCATTTTTCCAGATGCGAACACAATTCCTCCTCGGATGATTTTTCCAAAACACCATCCAGCAACAGGGAAATACGCTTTTGGTAATCTATGTGCCTCATGGTCTGTCCCTCCAATTACTTATACCTTTAGATGACCCAGAACCCGCGGAAATCTTTCATTTTTCGATCAGTTCGATAATTTTTTTTCGACCTCTGAATATCAGCGATTCAACAGATGAAACAGAAACATTCATTACTGCCGAAATTTCATCGTAGCTCAAGCCTTCCTGCGATCTTAACAACAATGCGGTCCTCTGACGCTCAGGCAGTTTTTTCAGTATCCTTTCCATTGCCTGAAATTGCTGTTTTACGGACAATTGCGTTTCCATATCCGGCAATTCCTGCGCTAAAGGGTTGGATGAAAAATCGAAGTCCGGCTCGTCGTCGTTGCGGTCACTGAAAAATTTCAGAGCCTTCCTCCGGAATGAACTAACGATATTGATGCTCTGGTTCCTGGCGATAGTTAAAAGCCAGGTTTTGAATGTTGATTTAGACTCATCGAATTTATCCAGATTCGAAAAAGCCCGCAAGAAAGACTCCTGCACTACATCTTCAGCTTCTTCATGCGCCCCGGTAATGGACCTGGCCAATCGGTACACTACTGTCGTGTGACGGTTGACAAGCTCACCGAAATGATGCGTTGACCCATTTCTTGCACGGGTAATTAATTCCTGATCAGATAAGTCTTCGAAATTGGCCATAAATACGGGTTGATATATCTCTAACAACAACAGTTAGACGTTTCAGCGTTTACACCGTCATTTTGAGTTTTGATCTTCAGTTTCAAATTTAGCGTCCAGACGTTCCTTAAGATTTTTTTCAAATCCCCTGTCAGTCGGAATGTAAAAACGTCTTCCCTTAAGCCCATCCGGCATATGTTCCTGCTCAACAACAGCGCCCGGAAAATCATGCGCGTATTTGTATCCTTTACCGTATCCAATCTGTTTCATAAAACCTGTCGGGGCGTTCCTGATGTGCAATGGCGTGGGTAGAGCGCCTGTCCTGCCTATTTCTGCCTTCACATCCAGATACGCCACTTCCAGAGCATTGGATTTGGGAGCCATTGCAAGATAAACCACTATTTGAGCTAGCGCCAGAGCGCATTCAGGCAATCCCACAAACCTGCACGCCTGATACGCGGCTACCGCCTGCTCCAGAGCCTGTGGAGCCGCCAGGCCAACATCTTCACTTGCGAACCTGACAAGACGCCTCGCAATATATAGTGGGTCTTCTCCGGCTTCAATCATCCGGCCCATCCAGTATAGCCCCGCATCAGGGTCACTATCCCGTAATGATTTATGGAGGGCGCTTATAAGATTGTAATGCTCTTCGCCAGCTTTGTCATAAAGAAGATTGCGTTTTTGAGCCGCCTCCTGAAGTGTTCCCAGGTCAATTTCCTTTTTGCCGTTCATCTCAGTCAGATTTGCCGAGACTTCCAGGACATTAAGCGTGTATCTTGCGTCTCCACCGCTGAGTGAAACAAGTAGTGTCTTCGCGTCCGCCGTGATCGAGAGTCCCATCTTCCCAAGACCACGATCTCTGTCCTGCAGGGCCCTTTCAACGATCGCCTCAATATCTTCGCTGCATAATGCTTCGAGAATAAAAACCCGCATCCTTGACAGCAGGGCCGAATTAACCTCAAAGCTCGGATTTTCTGTAGTAGCTCCAATGAGTATCAGGTCTCCGTTTTCAACATGGGGAAGCAAATAGTCCTGTTGCGCCTTATTGAAGCGGTGGATCTCATCCAGAAAGAGAACGGTCCTGATCCCTGAAAATTTGAGATCATCCCGGGCTTTTGACGCTACTTCCCTGATTTCTTTCACTCCCACGGTAACCGCTGAAAAAGAATGGAACTTTGACCCGGATCTTTTTGCTATTATTTGCGCAAGAGTCGTTTTCCCAACGCCCGGAGGTCCCCAGAAAAGCATCGAAAACAGCTTCCCACCTTCTATTGACTTGCGCAACGCTTTGCCCGGCCCTAGCAGACGTTCCTGACCTGAAAATTCATCCAGGCTGCCAGGACGCATGCGATCGGCTAGCGGACGCTGGCTATGAGTAATATTAACATTTTCAAAAAGGTCCATGATGCTGCTCTTTACGTCTGGAAGTCTGTTTTTGTCAGGAGCCTGACAGCGTTTATCATCAATTTAAGCCTATACGATTGTCCACTCCGCATCAAGGTCATACTGGAACAATCGTATGAATTCAGGCTATTTCCCTAGATTTTGACTCTAAAACATGGTACTCAATTTTAACGTTTTAGTTATTTGTTCGGTGGGGCGATTATGCGCAAAGTCGGACTGATTCTTAAAAGTGGACATGCTGAAGCGTTAGCTTTGGCTGAAAATATTTCCCGGATTCTTGCCAGAGCGGGAAAAACTACACTGATTGAAGAATCCTGCTCCGACCTCTCTGCAAGACTGAACGCCCGGCCTACCCCCTCAATAGCGGACGAAGCCGACCTTATCGTGGCGCTTGGAGGTGACGGAACAATCTTGCGTGTGGCCGCGTTATTAAACGACAAACCCGTGCCCGTCCTCGGCGTCAACCTCGGTCGTGTGGGTTTTTTAGCTGAAACGTCACCAGAGGAAGTGTGCTCGGAAATCCAGTCAGCCATCGATGGAAATTCCATCCTCGCAAACAGGATGATGCTTGAGGCTCTTTTGCCTGACGGTCAAAAGGTGCGGGTCCTGAACGAAATTGTTATCCACTGGAGCGGCGCAGCAAGGATTATAGATATTCTTCTCAAGATTGAAGCCAGGAGGGATTTACAAATTAGATCTGACGGGGTGATTATCGCTACGCCTCTTGGATCGAGCGCTTATTCCTATGCCTCCGGCGGTCCACTGGTACATCCTGATGTGGAAGCGATGCTGATAACCCCCATTTGTCCCTATTTTGGACTCACCAGGCCACTCATCCTGCCTTCCAACCGAACAGTCGAACTTGTGATTGAGAGAGGAGAAACATTTAAAGTCACTGTCGACGGCAGAGTATCCTGTGATTTGAAGTTGGGCGACACCATAAAGATCAGAAAATCCTCCATCCCGTTTGTAATGGTCAAATCCAGGTCGCGGGATTACTTTGACGCTCTGCACGCCAAACTCGGATTGGTCAGATAGTATGAAGGAAAAGATGTTTTCGCCTAAAGGAATCCTGCAAATATAGGCAGGATAACCATTCGATATAGTTTATTATTTATATAACATGCTAAGATACTTAAGAATAAACAATTTTGCGATCATTGACGAAGTTGAAGTCGAATTTCGGGAAGGACTGAACGTTCTGACCGGCGAAACCGGAGCCGGGAAATCTATCCTGATAGGCGCTTTAAGTCTTATCCTCGGAGCCAAGGGCAGTGGGGATCTGGTTAGGGCAGGGGCGCAGGAGGCCAGGGTTGAAGCGCTTTTTGAAATTGACGATCCAGGAGCCATCCCTGATGATCTTGAAATCACTGCCAGAGATACCAGCCCGATTGAACTCCTGATATCACGCAGAATCAACACCAGTGGCCGATCCAGATGTTCCATAAACGGTCATGGGGCAACCCTCTCCATGCTTGAGACTGTGGGCGCTCGGCTCGTAACCGTGTTTGGACAGCACGAAAGCCATGTCCTGCTGGACCCCGAAGGTCACATCGAAATTCTGGATCGTTCAGCTCATCTTCACGAGCAAAGAGAAAAGGTCGAACAGCTTTTCCTCGTTCTGCGCAGAGCCACCGATGAGCTTGCCACATTGAAACGAAAAATGGGCGAACTTGAAGCAGAGGCGTCCGAAAACAGGGCCATGGTCCAGGAACTAACCGGGGCCAACCTTAAAATAAATGAGGACGAAGAACTGCGACAGGAACGGGAAGTTCTTAGAAAAGCCTCTCAAATACGTGAAAAAGCCTATGAAGGTTATCAGCGTTTGTATTCCAGATCAGGCAGCGTGATCTCCAGCCTCCTGGAAGTGAGAAAATCCATTCAGGGGCTCGCCGCCCTTTATCCAAAAATTAGTGACACTCTGGAAAATTTCAACGGCGCGGTTTATCAACTCGAGGACGTAGCCATGGAACTCCGGAACGTGGCCGAAAACACACATGATGACCCGGCAAGGCTCG
>JBMFSZ010000280.1:0-5098 GCA_049967315.1 Desulfomonilaceae bacterium | reverse complement strand
CATGTTTGGGCTTGACGTCTATGTTTATGCCCTCGATATGTGATTTGTTCTTGATGGCTTCCTCTACCAGGCTGTTCCAACGGGCAGTAAAATCCTCGCCGGGGTTCCCGGCTGAATAAGCTAAAGACCACCAGTGATCAATATCCGGGATATCTTCGATTTTATAGCCGAAGAGTTCGGTAAACCGACGGTTGACGATCTCTACATTTTGCCGGACGCCTGAAGTCACGATAATGGCTACAGGGGCATTTTCAATAAGTGATCGAAGTGTTTGCTCGCTTGTAGGGAGTTCGGTTTCTTGCCGAGGAGACATTCGTAAAATACGTCGTGCTTCGGCCAAAGCCAATCGCTCCTGTCGCAATTCATAAATAAGCTGTTCTCTGGTCTTGTCCTCGTCTAGCATGGTGGGCTCCATCCGTAAAAGTAGGAAGCGCATGGAGATCAAGAAGTGCTTCTAACGTTTAAACCACATTGTCGGGAAAGTAAATAGCAGGGCTAATAGATGGGGCCCGGCGAGACATTCGCGAGCGAGACCCCGCAGCCTAAACTGTTTTGACAACTAAGCCTCGAGGAACAGTTAGCGGAAGCGACAATTTGTCGCTGTGCTTCAATTGTCGGCTTTAGTGTACATTTCTGTCAAGTCGTGAAGAAGTTTATGAAATGCTTCGTGTTTGCCAAGGCCGATCTTTTGTTCTTCCAACTTTTCAAATTCATCGAAGAGCTGGCCCTGTTCAGCTTCCGAAAGTCTGGCATCTGCCATAGCGAAAAGGACCTGGTTTTCCTTAAAGATGTGTTGAGTCAGCAGTTCTATGTATTTCCGTGAAGTCTGGGAGAACTTCTTTGCTGACGACCACTCCGTGCTCGTAACACTTGGAATTGTTGTTGCAATCTCTTTGACCAGTCGCCGACCTTGTTGATGTTCGAAAAGCATCTGGCCGATAGGCCCCCCTTCCTTCGGAATTCCTACAGCTTCCAATGCCGGGAACAGGATTTCTTCTTCCTTGCCGTGATGGCACTGGTCAACGAATACTCTCAGGAACTCCAATATACTCTCAACGTGTTTGACATTAACCAGTTCCCCGGAATCCATACGACGGCAAATCTCGTTGATTACCCCTAGCATCAGTTTTATTCCCTCGTGTTCCGCCTTAAGTTGCTCTGTAGCTTTCATTTGTTGTTCTCCGGGAGTGTCATTATGGCAATTGAGCTATTTCAATCACCGTATCATTCAGAGGTGAAATTCTCAACTCGGTTCTGTTGACACTTTCAACATGCCTTTCGAGAGCAGATCGGCCCAAAGTAGACAACGATCCGCGCTTTTACGCTTGTTGGGGCAAGAGTAGAGACGCCATCATATTCAATTGACAGTGGTAGTGACATTAGCGTAATGAATTTTAGGTTAATTTGTTGTTTTTCCACGAAAATCATGTCCCGGGTCTTGGGAATCGATCATGATGATTGCAGGGTAAACAGCGTTTTGACGGAACAGCGAAAGGGCCAGGTCTTGTTAGATTTTCTGACAATTAGGTTCAAATTGGCCTTCCTGTATTCCAGACAACGGGGAATGGGGAATTAACCATGGACAGAGAAAATAGAGAACCCGGCGCGGGGGAGGGGCTACCGGCTGGTCAGGGATAGGGATTTGATGAAGCGGCAGCGTTGAAAAGTGAACTTCGATGGGCGCTGGAGATCCAAAACCCGGCGGTCCGTATTCTTAATTTGCTGAACAGCCAGATCGATAGCGCTGACGCGATCAGAAAAGTCCTTGGCATGATCAAGGATTTTACCGGATTTGAAGCGGTAGCCATTCGACTGCGCGAAGGTGAGGACTTTCCCTACTTTGAAACCAAAGGATTCCCGCCTAATTTCGTTAAGTCGGAGAATTATTTATGCGTTCGCACGGAAACTGGAGAAATAGTAGCGACTGTTTTGACGGTCAAGCATTAAGTTCACAAAAGGGCTGTTTCTTTTTGAGCATAGCGTTGAGAATTACGACCAGCTTTCGAATGCAAGCCACAAGTGCGACCTTACCATTTTTGCCAGACTTACGGAGCCTCAAATAGAACTCCCTGATTATATTGTTGCGACGAGAAGCGACTAAAGCAGCCATGTATAGAAGATTGCGCACGCCGGTTCTACCCCCGGAGACCATTCGTTTGCCTCTCATTTTTCCGCTGTCCCGGTTGAAGGGCGCAACCCCAACTAGACTTGCTATTTGCCTGCCACCGAGTCCACCCAACTCAGGCAAAGCGGCTAAGAGCATTCGTGACGTATTAGGACCTACCCCAGGAACGCTTTGGATAAGTTGATCTTTCTCGTACCCCACAGGGTTGCCCTTGATTTCATCATCCAACTGTTTTTCAATTTCTCGAATCTGTTGATTGACAGTGTCGATAATGAGTTGAATGCTCTTTTTGACCTGCAGAGAAACAGCCTTATGAAGGCGGTTTTTCTCTGCCGTACGAACTTCGATTAACTGTTGACGCCTGCTGACAAGTTCTTTCATAAATCGTTCCTTTTCGCTAGGCAGCAAACGGACCTGTGGTTTCATATCCTGGGCGAAACGGGCTAAAACATGAGCGTCAATTGAATCAGTTTTTGCAAGTTTCCCCATAGCGCGGGCAAAGTCTCTTACACGCTTGGGGTTCACAATCGCCGCAGGCAAGCCCTTTGACAACAGTGCGCCAGCTATCGGGACATCATAGCCTCCAGTGGCTTCCATGACTATTAGCGGTGAGGTCTCTTTACTAAGCCTCTCTGTTAATTGATCTAATCCCTTGGCGTCATTATTGAAGGTCAGACGCTGATCACCGGGTATGAGACACACATCGAGGTGATCTTTAGAAATGTCAATCCCGACGTAAACTTGTGGTATAATCTCTTTAGACATGTGCAGTTTCCCTTCCTTGCTGATGCGGGCTCACATAGTGGCCCTGACGACTGTTCGGGTTATCTACAACATGGCAACCGGCGATCCAGCTACGAAACGGTCTTCTAAGACCAAGGGGTTTCCGATCTACCGGTTGCCCCGATCTGGGTTGCGCATCAATCCAGATCGGTATCCAGATCAATCGCTTGTCTACCACCTACTGACGTTCGTGCCAACGTTCTGATCAGATATCTGTAATATACAAGGGGATTTCTCGGGGGAGCCGATATTGGAGTGCATGTGTGGAAACATACTGCTCGGTCGGACCAACGCTGAGACGCCTTTTTTTACCAGGGACGGCAGTTTCTGGAGTTGTTGCACTACGGACCTTCTTTCGACCACATCTGAAAAGGATCACCTGGCACGCACGAGAAATCGGTGCAACTCGGAGGGATATAAATCAGTTGCCCTTATACCGTTGCGATCTGGCAACGAAATCATTGGTCTCCTCCAACTTAATGATTCCCGGAAGAACTGCTTCACGGAAAACATGATTCGGTTCTTCGAAGGTCTCGGGGCCAGTATCGGTATCCTGATTGAAAGGATCAGGAATGAAAAGCTTCTCCGCGAAGCTAGGGATGAGCTGGAGCTCCGTGTTGAAGATCGCACGCGAGATCTGAAAGAACTAAATCAAAAGTTGATCACGGAAATAGCTCATCGAAAAATTGCAGAAGAGTCCGCCCGAGAGAGCGAGAAACGTTATGGCTCACTTTTCGTGAACATGCTGGATGGCTTGGCTCACTGCGTAATGATCTTTGAGGATAGGAAGGGGCAAGATTTTGTCTATCTTGATGTGAACCACATGTTTACCAAACTCACCGGTCTGAGGGACGTGGTTGGGAGGAAGACCACGGAAGTTATTCCTGGAATAAAAGAAAGCAACCTTGAGTTATTCGAAGTTTATGGCCGTGTGGCTGTCACAGGAAGGCCGGAAAGGTTTGATACGTTCGTGTCCCAACTGGGAATTTGGTTCTCACTTTCCATTTATTGCCCGGCCAAAGGTCACTTTGTAGCCATTTTCGAGAATATAACCGAGCGTAAGATAACAGAGCTAAAGTTAAGTCATAGGGAAGAAACACTCCGGACGTTCATTGAACATGCGCCAGCGGCAATTGCCATGTTCGACCGTCACATGCGCTATCTTGCCGTCAGTCACCGGTGGCTGAAAGATTATTAACTCGGTGACCAGGACATTTTAGGCCGGTCTCACTACGACGTTTTCCCGGAAATACCGGATCAATGGAAACAGACGCGCCAAAGAGGTCATAATGGTCAGACCGTGACGGTTGACGAAGATATTTTTGAACGATCTGATGGCTCCATTCAGCGGCTATCGTGGGAAATTCGCACCTGGTTCACGAGAGACCATTCGGTTGGCGGGATAGTCATTTTCTCGGAGGACATCACTTCGTGGAAACAGGTGGAAAATGCCTTGCGTCAGTCGGAGCGAGAAAAATCCTTCATAGTTGAATCTACATCAGAGAAATTTTGTTATCATGGGCTGGATTTGCGAGTACGCTGGACGATCAGGGTCAAATGATCGGGCTCATAGAATTCATGGAAGACGTTACTGCCAGAAGAACTGCGGAGAAGGCTCTCAGGGAAAGTGAACAAAAATTTAGAGCCACATTTGATACAGCCCTGGTTGGTATCGACATTGTGGATAGAGATGGAAGATTCCTGGAAGCCAACTCGGCTCTCTGCAAGAGCCTTGGCTACAGTTTGGATGAACTCAGACTCAGTACCATATTGGACGTCACTCATCCTGATGATCTGAATAGGTCCAGGGAGTTTCATGAAGCCATGGTTGCTGGTCAAAGAGAAGGATATCGTTTTCAAAAGAGGCATATTCGAAAGGATGGTGGAATAATCTGGGCGGATACAGCAGTTTCTGCTCTTCGAGGACCTGATGGAGGATGTCTGGCTACTATCGGGGTAATTAGCGACATAACGGAATAGAAAACCTCGGAGGAAGTCCGAATTCGTTTGGCAGCGGCGGTGGATCAGGCCGCAGAAGCCGTAGTAACACAGAAGCCCACCGAACTGTAGTCTATGTGAACCCTGCTTTCCTAAGGATCACAGGGTATTCGGCCGAAGGAGTTATAGGCGGCAATCCTTGGCTATTGAAAAGTAACAAACATGATGACCAGTTTGATGCGATGATGTCGG
>JBMFSZ010000279.1:0-5212 GCA_049967315.1 Desulfomonilaceae bacterium | reverse complement strand
GCTTTGAGAGACTTTCCAACGTAGTATCACCTCTTACTGCCTGGTCTTTGTCCACCAACATAATGCTCCCATCATCCTGCTTCGCTTTAACTGGAAGTATTTCGTCTTTGAAGAATCCACTTTCCTGGGCTTTTGCAGCTAACGAATGAGAGCGGACAGCCCATCGGTCCATATCATCCCTGGTGAACTCTGTTTGGGAGAGAAGCTTCTGAGCTGTAAGCCCCATGTTGGTAGAAGTCATCATGTCCCAATGCAAATATTCCGGAGCGGTGAATAATTGGAGATTTGGAGCGACCAATCCAGCTTCTGTCGTTCTACCTCCCATGGGGACTCTCGTCATGTTTTCCATCCCGCCTGTCAAAACGATGTCAGCGTTGCCTGTGGCTATTTCAAGGAATCCCATGTGGATCGCAGCCATGGAAGATCCACATTGCTGGTCCACGAATTTTGCCGGGACAGTATCGGGAAGATTAGCCAAGAAAATTGGAAAACGTCCACCATAAGCCCATTGTTCGCCAACGGCAGTAGCGCAACCAACTATAAAATCATCAATTTGTTTAGGATCAAGCCCTGTCCTTTTTATGAGTTCAGGCAACAGGCCTGCGAGCAATTCGTCCGCTCTCATTTTACCAAACACGTCTCTCGCCGGATCGTTGGGGCGTGAACGGGATTGAGCTGTTCTAAGATAACCGGCGATAACCACTTCTTTCATTTGAAATCTCCTCTATTTGTTGCATATGGATGTAAATACGGATCAATCTCTAAACAGATTTTCGTTCATGTTAAGTGTGAGGAAGTCGTCTTCCATCAATCTTGACGTCAATCCCTGAATTTTGGGCAATTCATAGTGAAAGAAATATTTCATCGTTTGTAACTTCCCCTCGTAAAAATCCTTGTCTTGAGGAGAGCAATTTGTTTCCAGACCTTTTTGGGCGGCTATCCCCTGAACCAGCCATTGCCATGCGATCGTAACTAGCCCGAACATTTCAAGGTACAATGTGGCGTCAGCAAGGAAAGCCTCGATATTACCTTTCATGGCAATACCCACTCGCATCATTGTAACCTTTTGAATGGCGTCTAACGCTTCCTTCAGTCTTTCCGAATACGGTTTCAAGCCAGGCATCGACGCCGCAGAATTTATGGGAGCCTGCAATTCCTGAAACAAGAGTTTCAGAGCTTTTCCTTCCTGATAAATTATCTTGCGGCCGAGAAGATCCATGGCCTGTATGCCGGTGGTTCCTTCATGAATGGTGTGTATCCTGATATCCCTGTAATATTGTTCCAGGGGAAATTCCTGGCAGTATCCGTATCCGCCGAGAATTTGAAGACCCTGGCTTACAGAAAATATCCCCATTTCCGAGGGATAGCTCTTGGCAACGGGTGTCAGAATATCAAGTAAAAGAGCCGACCGTTGTCCTTCTTCGTCCTTCCGTTGATGGGCGAGGTCAGCGTACATGCAGCATTGGAGAATCAGAGAGAGAGAACCTTCGACTACGGCCCTCTGAAAAAGCAGCATGCGTTTGATGTCAGCATGCTCTATTATTGGAATTTGTGGCTGGGTGGCGTCCTTTCCTGACGGCCTCCTGCCCTGCGGTCTTTCCCTGGCGTATTCCAGAGCGGAATAATAGGCTGCCGAGGCAATAGCCGTCGCCTGCATTCCTACCCCCAGTCGGGCTTCATTCATCATCTGAAACATGTACGAAAGCCCTTTATTGGGTTCCCCCACAAGGTAACCACGGCAGTCGTCATTTTCTCCCAAACTGAGTTGTGTGATCGGACAGCCTCGATATCCCAACTTGTGATAGACTGTGGCCACTGTGACATCATTGGATTCCAGGGTCCCATCTGTTTTGATTCTTTTCTTGGGAACCAGAAATAACGAAATACCTTTAACTCCGGGAGGCGCTCCCTTGATCTTGGCGATCATCATGTGGATGACGTTCTCAGCCCCATCGTGGTCTCCGGCTGAAATGAAAATCTTTTGCCCTCTGATTTTGTAATAACCTTGGTCTGTAGGTTCGGCTCGAGTGACAATGTCAGAAAGCGAACTTCCAGCCTGTGGCTCGGTTAAGGCCATAGTGCCCTGCCACTCCCCTGCAAGCATTCTCGGGATATACGTTTCTTTCATATCCTCCGAGCCAAACGATAGTATTAGGTGAGACGCTCCCGAAGTAAGAAGTGGAAAGCCGGTTGAAGAGAAATTAGCGGCCGCGAAAATAAAATTGCACGCTATCGATACCACGGAAGGTAACTGTTGGCCACCCACATCATAAGGCATGGACGCCCCGATCCATCCGCCTTCGCCCCATTCTTTCAACATGTTTTTAACGACCGGATGTACCTTGACTCCTCCATTCTCCAGGAATGGAGCCTTTTTATCCATTTCTCCAAGATACGGATAGAGCAAGTCACGGGCCAGTTTGTGAGCGGTATCCAGAACTAGCTGATAGGTTTCTCTGGTATGATCTTCATAGTAGGCCAGACTCGAAAGACGCTCGACATCGTGCGTTTCATACAGTAGAAATTCAAGATTACGTCTGCTGACAAATTTTTCTGACATTGAAATCCCCCTTATGATTCGTAAAAAGTCTTGCCGGAACGCGACATTTCCAGGATAAGTTGGGCCGGCTTAAATCGTGGCCCATAATGACGTTCCAATTCGATCAATTTGTCGCAAACGTTGTTTATGCCCCATTTGTCGGCGTATCTGAGGATTCCTCCGCGATAGGGTGGAAATCCAGCGCCGTAAATCATGGCCAGATCCATGTCCTGTGGTCGGTCGCAAACCCCCTCTTCCATCATCAACGCCGCCTCGTTAATAGCCAGCGCTAACATGGTGTCAACAATCTCCTGATCTGAAACCTTTTTGGGAGTGACTCCATGATCTTCAAGATACTTTTGAATAAGTGCAACCATTTTAGTGTTTGGCGCCGGTTTATTACCCGAGTAGTCCATATACCCCGCGCCTGTCTTCCGCCCATAGAAGCCGGTCTGGTAAATTAACTCTGTGAGTGGATGGATTTTGTATCTTTCCCCTAACCTTCGTTCGAAGGTTTTGTTCACATGGTAGTTAATGTCAATGCCGGTAAGGTCAGCAAGTTCAGCCGGTCCCATGGGCATGCCGAACTCCTTCATGGCTCTTTCTATCTGGTTTCCGTCTATCCCGTCGGCAACCAGATACACAGAACCGCCGAAAAGACCTCCCAGTTGCCTGGAAACATAAAATCCGGGCGCGTCGTTTACTATCACGGGCGTTTTATTAATTTTTCGACCAAACGCCACGGAATCAGCCAGAGTGATATCTGAGGTTTTCTCTGTGCAAATGATTTCAAGCAGAGGCATACGGTGGGCGGGATTGAAGAAGTGCAGGCCTATCATTCTACCCGGGTCTTTCAGTACTGAAGCCATCTCAGTGATTGGTAAAGCTGAAGTATTAGTGGCGAAAATTGTTTCAGGCTTGCATATTTGCTCCAGTTGCTTCCAGATTTGCTGTTTGACATTCATGTCTTCCAGGACGGCTTCTATCACGAGATCCGAGTCTTTTGCGCTGTCAAGTGAAGCCGTGGTAGCCAATTTAGTATTTAGTAGAGATTCCAGATCGGCCGGCGTCATCTTCTTTTTCTTGATATGATAATCAAATGTCCTCGTTAACAATCCAACTCCCCGATTTAAAGCATCTTGATTGATATCCCACAGGACTGTTTCGAAACCTGCCTTTAGTAGCAGGTGCACAATTCCAGAGCCCATTACTCCGCCGCCAAGCATGGT
This sequence comes from Desulfomonilaceae bacterium, assembly GCA_049967315.1. Taxonomy (GTDB): domain Bacteria; phylum Desulfobacterota; class Desulfomonilia; order Desulfomonilales; family Desulfomonilaceae; genus CAJBEZ01. Next base: position 1,444 of record JBMFSZ010000279.1, on the reverse strand, counting down.
TACCTTCTTTATTTGACGAGGTTGGATTGCCGAAATTCGAGGTAAACGCCCTGCTGCTCGCGTATTGAGAAATATCCCGATGAGATTCTTGGCCACATCAGAAACTGCGCATTCAACAAAGAGCTGATTTTCACGACGAATATCTGCCTCAATATCGAATGAGAGACCTTTTTCTACGGCCTCAATCACTTTAAATGGAGCAACGTAACCTTTGGCCTTGGTCATGGCCATAAATTTTGCTCCATTGGCTACAGCCGTCAGTTCCGCCGCGCTTGGGAGCCTATTAAATTTGTTCCTTGTCCTTCTGGATTGGAGCGATACGGATCCGGAAACAAACTTGTGGGCAGCGTCTATTGCAACTTTAATCAGTTTCTCTGAATCTGTGACTTCATCAATGAGACCCCTTTCAAAGGCCTTTTCAGAGGGAATAGGGTTGCCTGTGGTCATCATTTCAAGAGCGTTGGGAAGCCCAATGAGTCTGGGCAGGCGCTGGGTTCCGCCAGCCCCAGGAATTAGTCCGACTTTGACCTCAGGTTGTCCAACCTGTACCCCTTTGGCAGCGACCCGATAATGGCAAGCCATGGCAATTTCGAGTCCTCCTCCAAGCGCGTTTCCGTTGATTGCCGCTATGATGGGTTTAGGACCCATCTCAATTTGATTAAGAAACGCTGATGTCCCCAAAACTTTGTCCAACAAGACGTCGATTTCCTTGGCCTTATAGATTTCAGTGAGGTCCGCTCCAGCGATAAAGTTTTTTCCAGTCCCTGTAATCACTATGGCGTTTGCAGTCGCGTCCCCAAAACTGGATGTAAAAGCTTCCACCAACTCAGTCACAAAATGTTTTGAAAGCTGGTTTACCGGAGGGTTATTCATGATGATTATTACAACGTCATCATGAATTTCTATATTTAAGTATTTGAAATCAAACTTCATTATTTATCTTCTCCTTTTTTGGTTTCCTGTTCCTTTAAAATCCTGCGCAGAATTTTCCCAGTAGGGTTTTTAGGCAGTTCGGATAAGAATTCAATGACGGTGGGACACTTGTATGCTGACATCCTGGCCTTAGCCCAGTCTATGAGTTCATTTTCAGAAATCTTATTCGAATACCCCTCCCTTAAAACAACAAATGCTTTGACTGATTCCCCTTTAACAGAGTGCGGGACCGGAATACAGGCGGCTTCACTTACGGCAGGATGACGCATCAAAAAACCTTCCACCTCTTCAGGGGCTATCGCATAGCCTGAAGCCTTGATCATTTCCTTTTTTCTTCCTAGGAAATAAAGGTAGCCATCCTTGTCAAATTTTCCCATGTCACCGGTGTAGAGCCAGCCATCTCGTAACACCTCCCTGGTGGCGTCCGGACGGCCCCAGTAACCCTTGAACACTCCTGGACTGTTTATGGCAATTTCGCCGACCTGTTCAGACCCAAGCTCAACACCTGGGT
>JBMFSZ010000278.1:0-5214 GCA_049967315.1 Desulfomonilaceae bacterium | reverse complement strand
ATCGAAATATCTGAAATCGAAAAGACGATTCGCGAACGTGTCAAGAAGCAGATGGAAAAGACTCAGAAGGAATACTACCTGAATGAGCAGATGCGAGCGATTCAAAAGGAAATGGGGGAAAAAGATGAGTTCAAAAGCGAGATCGCCGAAATAGAAGAGCAGCTTAAACAAAAAAAACTGACTCATGAGGTAGAGACCAGGGTCCGAAAAGAAATTCGCAAGTTGAGAATGATGGCTCCGATGTCCGCGGAAGCCACAGTAGTCAGGAATTACATCGACTGGTTCCTCGTTTTACCGTGGGGAGAAATCTCTCAAAATGAACTTGATATAGATCAGGCTCAGAAAATTCTTGATGAAGACCACTATGGTCTCAAAGAGGTTAAAGAGCGAATCATAGAATATCTGGCTGTTAAAAAGCTTGCTCCCGAAGTAAAGGGTCCGATCCTTTGTCTGGTCGGTCCACCTGGCGTAGGCAAAACTTCTTTAGCGAGATCGGTTGCTAGAGCAACCGCACGGGAATTTGTGAGAATATCACTAGGCGGGGTTCGCGACGAGGCTGAAATAAGGGGACACAGACGCACCTATATAGGAGCTCTGCCGGGAAAAATCATTCAGAGCATGAAGAAATGTCAAACGATCAACCCGGTAATGCTGCTGGACGAAGTGGATAAAATGAGTATGGATTTCCGGGGGGATCCTTCCGCTGCCCTTTTGGAGGTCCTGGACCCTGAGCAAAATCATGCCTTCAATGACCATTACCTCGATGTAGATTACGACCTCTCGAAAGTAATGTTTATAACTACTGCCAATACTCTCCATGGGATACCAGCTCCATTACAGGACAGAATGGAAATAATCAGACTTCCTGGCTACACGGAGTTTGAAAAGCTAAGAATAGCGGAGCGATTCCTGGTTCTAAAGCAGACTCAGGGCAATGGTCTCAGTCCCAGCCAAATTACTTTTTCACGCAAAGCCATAATTCGAATGGTCAGGCGCTATACGCGTGAAGCTGGGGTAAGGGAACTGGAGCGACAAATTGCAAAAGTGTGCCGTAAAGTGGCGAGAAAAATTGTCGACGGCTCAATTTTAAATGGAATTGAGATAACTCATCAGGATGTTGGAAGTTTCCTTGGAGTGCCAAAATTCCGCTATGGAGAACGCGAACAATCCCTGAAAATAGGTATAGCTAACGGATTAGCCTGGACTGAGGTCGGTGGCGAACTACTGACGGTAGAAGTAGCCCTCATGCCAGGGTCAGGTAAATTCACGGTGACTGGCAAGCTTGGAGAAGTTATGCAGGAGTCTGCCCAAGCGGCAATGAGTTATGTCAGATCACGCGCATTGAGTCTGGGGTTACGCCCTGATTTCTATGATAAAATTGACATTCATATTCATGTCCCCGAAGGAGCTACCCCTAAAGATGGCCCATCGGCTGGGATTACGATTACTGCGGCAATATTGTCCGCTCTCACAAAGCAACCCTTCCCTAATGATTTGGCAATGACCGGGGAAATTACGTTACGCGGAAGAATACTACCTATAGGTGGTCTCAAAGAAAAGTTGCTCGCGGCCAAGCGAGGTTTGATAGCACGGGTCGTAGTTCCTCGTGAAAATGAAAGAGACTTGATGGAAGTGCCCAAAAAGATTAGAAAAGGGCTTGAAATAGTGTTGGTTGATCACATGGATGAGGCGCTCAGAGAAGTTTTTCCTGAAATCCGCGATGCCTTCTTGCCTTCCGACCAACTTAGTGGACAACATTTGCCCGTTCTCGAACAATAATTCGGACAAATTGCATATATTTTTGTATTATGAGGAACCTGAGCAATTCTCAGTTTACTATATTGTTAATAACGGATTGAAGGAGCGACTTATGCTAAAAATGGATGGATCAAGAGTAAGACTGACGCCGGAAAACGTTCACACTATGTTAAAGCAGGGTCTTTCCTTTAGAGAAATAGCGGCTCGCTGTGATGTTTTCGAGGATGCGATTGACGCGTCACTTGTTAGATGGCTGAACCAGGGGCGCTGGCCGATTGAAGACGATATCGCGGCCGCGTAGGGGGTTGTAACCAACGCGTTTTTCAACAACCTGGTTGGCGCATACCTAAAATATTCGGGTTGCAACACTGATTGAAAACGGGGCCTAGACCATAGGTTCCGTTTTCTAGTTTAGCATCTTTGAAGTTATGATCTTAGGGACACTGTTCATGGAATTTCAGTACGTAATTCTGGCGTTGATAGCTGGAGCGTGTGGACCTATTCAGGCGGGGATTAACTCACAGCTAGGCTCAGTTACTGGCGGACCCTCTATCGCTGCTACAATTTCCTTTATAGTTGGGACGTTAGGTTTAGTCTGCTATGTTCTAATCTCCGGAGCGTCTTTGCCCTCGTTTAAGACACTGACAACGTTGCCCTTGTGGATGCTGACAGGTGGATTTCTAGGCGCGATTCTAGTTTTTTTCTCGATAATAGTAGTTCCCAAACTTGGAGCTGCGGCAACTCTGGGATTTATTGTAGCTGGCCAAATGATAACATCGCTCGCTCTCGACAATTTTGGGCTTGTCGGTTATGAGGAACATCCAATCAACATCTGGAGACTTTTTGGCGTAGCGCTCCTTTTAGTTGGCGTGATTTTGATCAAGAAATTCTAGCCACTCAATATCAGTTTATTTTTCTGGGGAATGATCCAATGAATCTGGGACCAAAAACAAAAAGAAGACCCAGATAAAAAATTAGGGTCAGCCCTACAGCAAAATGCAGATTGATCAGTTTATTAAGGCTAATGAAGAGTCCTAAAGAAACAAGACCCAACGAAATTGGAAAAAGGAAATTTTTAAAGCCTACGAAATGGAAACGAACACGGCAGTAACCAAAAGTGAGACACGCTATAAAAAGCTTGGTGAAAATAATTACCAGGCAGCCCCCCTTTAATTTCATTACCGGAACCAAAGTAAAATTGAGGATCAAATTAAATACTGTCCCGGCTATCTGAAATAACAACAGGGAATTTACCGCTCCTGCCACCATCATCACATAAGAAAATAGATTATTTTGGAAAGAAATTAGGATGGTCCAGACCAGAAATTTTTGCATCCATATGGCGTCACTATATTGAGCTGGATAAATGAGGCCGATTATCAGGGAACTCTCGGAATAAAGGAAAAACATGATTGGAAAGGCAATTGCCATCAGCCACTGAGCGTTCCTCCTCACAAGCTCCCCTGCTTTGTCTCTGTTTTGCCACCACAGGGAAGCCAGTAAAGGAAATATTACCCAGCCGAGGAATTGTTCTGAGCCCAAAATACTTACTGCGTCAACTATATTCCAAGTGGCGGAATAATAGGCTACACCGTTTAGACCTGCTTCTTTCTGAAGAAAGAATATATTTGTTTTGTTATAGATGACGCCAAGAATTTCTATAAGAGCGAACACCAGAGAAACTCTGAAGATAGAACGAATTGAATCAATATTGATAGCGAAGGTTCTTATCCCTACATAACTTTTTAAATAAATTTTGTACCCAAGAATTATCCTCGTAAGACCAGACACCAGCTTAAACAGGCTAATGTATATCGCTCCCAGACCCAAAGCCCCTGTAGCGAACCCAAACCCATATGACACCAATGAACTTGTTACCTTGATCCTCGCTTCCTGATTTTGTTTACCACTTACCCGTAAGCCGGCGAAAAAAGTTTCCGCCACTGCTTCAACCGAGAAACCTAATGACATCAAAGACAAAACGACTCTTAATTCAAAGCTCAAATTTTGTCGCCAGCCAAAAATTAGCACCCCAAAAAAACATAGTACAAAAAGACCTGTTTTAATTGCCTGCACGCTTATGATGAGATTTCTGGTTTCTGATTCATCGGCGTTCCCAAGCCTCGAAACAAGCGGATAGTAGAGACCAAACTGAATTATCGTCTGAACGACAGCGCCACCTGCCATGGCATACATTATCTGACCGTAATCTGACGCGTTTAGCCAAGCCAGGTATAAAAAGAAGAGTGTGCTTAAAACGCCCTCTAAGGCCTGAGCCGACAAAAGATAGGCCAATCGGCTCAGGATACTGTCAGGGAGTACACGTGAACTCCGCGTTTTTTCAGATCTAAACATAAAGCTTCCTGGTATAGTTTGTGGTCGTAAGCGGTGACCAATTTTGAACGGTCAATTTAACATTTTGTCGAAGGTTTGGTAACCTTAATACTAGAAAGGTTGAATATTTCTGGTTCGATACGCTATGTTTAAATTGCGCCGCCCAAACGGTCATGAAAAATAGGAGTTGGGCTTTTTGAAAATAGATGATCTGTTAATAATGTGTTGGCGTTCGGTACTCCGAAACCGTCGACGTTACAAAGCTGTCCTTATAGGAATTGCTCTTGGTACGGCTGGGTTCATAGTCGTTCAGACTATGGGTGACTCGGTCGAAAAGAAAATGGGTGAACACCTCGAATTACTGGGTGAGGCTACCGTCATGAAGGCTTTTTGGCGCAATGATGATAACTACCACCCTGGAGAGTACGACATTAGAGATGTGAAAAGGCTAAGAGCCATTCCAAACATGATGGCGGTTGCCCCAGTAGTTTCAATTCCGGCCGTTGACGCGTTTTTTAACGATAATGAATGGAACCCTGGCTTAATAGGAGTTGATCAGGAATTCTGGATGACTCAGAGTTCACAGCTGAAGGAAGGAAGGTTGATCGGAGCGACCGACGTGATAGGTAGAAAGAATGTATGTGTTTTGGGTGAAGATGTCGTCAAATATTTGTTTGGAAAAGAGAGTCCCGTCGGTCGGTCATTGGGAGTCGGGAGTCTCAAGTTTGAGGTAATCGGAATTCTTGGTGGAGTCCAACAGAATGACCTACAGAGGTACGTGGTGATTCCTATGACCACAGCTCAAAACCTGTTCTCTGGACTCGAAAAAATTAGAGAAATCTATTTGAGAGTGTATAACTGGAATGACGTCGAACCAATCAGAAAAGAGGCGCTAAGAATTCTTAGGCAAGATCACAGGGGATATGAACAGGGAATAGATATCAGATACTACCCCCGAAGGATAGACAAAGTTAAGTCAACGGTATATCTGGTAAAATTGTTTGTATATGCCGCCTTGGGAATTACTATTCTCTTGGGTGGATTAGGAATTATGGCGGTAATGCTTTCTGCTATCCAGGATCGTACCCGGGAAATAGGCTTGAGGAAGGCATTGGGAGCCAA
>JBMFSZ010000277.1:0-5230 GCA_049967315.1 Desulfomonilaceae bacterium | reverse complement strand
AGGATGCAGGGGACGCTCTTTTTTACTTAATGCACCTTGTGTGTCCCCGGGTCTCCGGTACAGAATTGCTTGTAGCGAATCGATTCCGGCTGTAGCTCAACGTGAAAGGATCCCAAATAAAACAGAGCCCCAAGCTTGGTAAAAACGCCTCGGAAAAATAACAAGCGCCAAACTCGTTGAATTAAGCGTTCCTGCCGAACCTAACAGAATTTCGTTAGAGTCCATGCCACCTCATACAATGTTCCAAGATTTGGCAGGTTGAAAATATAACAAAAACTATAGAACTGTATAGCATGCTTGTGGACACGGGTGAAACGATATGAAAAGACCTTAATAGCAGATTCTCGCAACCGATTGGCTAATACAGCAAATAAATTCCTTAGAAAGGATCTGTCATGTCAAAAAAGGCGGAAGATTCAATAGAGACTTTAATAAGACGGGTGAAAGCGCATCCAAATATTTCCAAGGCCGGTATGATACTTTGTCACAATGGTATCGTTAGGGATTTTTCAAGGCAAGACGGTAAAAAGGTCCAATCTCTTAGCGTTCGAGTCGACAACACCGCAATAGACCAGGCCAAAGCTTGGGCATTGGCGCAGCCTGGCATAGTTGCTGTAGAAATTTTAGCTTTGGAAGGAGATTTTGTCGTAGGTGATGATCTCCTTTATGTAGTGGTGGCCGGTGACCTGAGAGAAAATGTGTTCAATGCGATGAGAGATTTAATTGAAAAGATAAAAACTGGCTGTGTAAGAAAAAATGAAATTATAGAATAACGGTGAGAGTCAGTGATTGGATCAATTTCACCATTCCGGGACGGAAACAAAATATGCCCCAGCCCAAATGGTATGAAATAGACCAAGTATCGTTATTGTTGGCCACATAATGGCTACGGACCAAAATGGCAGCATCCATAAGGATGGGGCTTCAAATATGGGAATCACCGACGGTGACACTCAGTGGTAAAATGAGCGATAAAGAGACCAATAATATTATGACGCCTCCCAAGGGAAGATACATTCTTGGAGTGTTTTTTTTCAGCGCGGGAATGGGGGCCCCCCTTCTTGTACCGGTTGTCGTAGCCTCGTCTCTCCCCTCTGCCTGGAAAGCGACAATTTCCGGTTTATTGGCCCTTGGCATTCCAGAAGTCTTAATGGGATTGGCTGCGGTGGTTTTGGGAAAGTCAGGATTCAACTATCTTAAGCAAAAGGCCTACGGGTTATTTAGGCGCTTTGCATTACCTAAAAAAGTGAGTAGGGCCCGGTACCATGTAGGCCTGATGCTGTTCACGTTGCCTGTGATCACAAGTTGGCTATGGCCATATTTGTCATCACTTTTCATGATTGATTTCTGGAAGAGCCAGTTGATTGTAAGCGCCCTGAGCGATCTAATTTTTCTGATCAGCCTGTTTGTTTTGGGAGGGGCTTTTTGGGATAAGCTCAAGGCTCTGTTCATATATGAGGCTAAAGTTCAGTATTCTGAATGTGACAATGCTCGGAAACGAGGTATTTGAATTCCCGGTATTAATTTTTATTCACTATTTTCATTGAAACGTGAGAGGTAACCATGACCGGAGAACCAAAAGAAACAGTACGAGTGACAACGTTTACCAGTGGCCTTGTAGGGCCTAGTATTCCAATGGTTGGTCCTGTGATAGATGGCGGGACAATCGTGGCTGAAACTGCGCCAGGTTGTTGGGGACCAATGATAACTCCCTCCTTCCGTGGAGGCCACGAGGTCAGCTCTCCCGTAGCTGTGCAAGGGGCTAAAACCGGTGATGCTATAGCAATTCGAATCCAAAAAATTGATGTTACCTCGCTTGCGACAGCATCGGGAACAATGTCATTTGTGGAGGGCCGGTATTCTGATGATCCATTTGTTGCTCGCCATTGCCCTCAATGCGGAGCAGAAAACCCGGCTACCTGAGTCGAAGGAATAGGTCCGGATGCAATTCGTTGCGCTTCATGTGGGGCGGAAGTCAATCCTTTCAGGCTGACGAACGGCTACACAATTGTTTTCCAAAAAGATAGCAAAATGGCCGTTACTGTGAGCCCTGAGGTGGCTCGCGGTCTAGCCCTTAATGCGAGAGGAATTATGGCCTTACCTGAAAAATGCGCTCAAAATCCGGTTGTGACGATATGTCCTGCAGATATAAGTGGCGTAATGACAAGGATGCGGCCTTTTATCGGCAATATCGGCACAACCCCGGCCGTCGATATGCCTGATTCTCACAACGCCGGGGATTTTGGGCAATTCCTCATTAATGCTCCGCACAAATATGGCATCACCCAGAAAGAGCTGGAAGAAGCCAGGACCGATGGTCATTTGGACATTGACTCGGTACGCGAAGGTTCTATTCTGATTTGTCCAGTTAAAATTCCAGAAGCTGGTATATACGTGGGGGACGTCCACGCCATGCAAGGCGATGGAGAACTGGCAGGCCACACTACAGACGTCTCAGCGCAAGTTACTCTGAAGGTAAGCCTTATGAGGGGCTTAAAAATTGATGGGCCAATATTGCTGCCTCCGCTCGAGGATTTACCTTTACTGGCCAAACCTCTCCGACCCGCTGAGAAAGAAGCTGCTAGACATTTGGCCGAGAAGTTTGGACAACACACACTCGAAGATGCCGCTCCAATCCAAATGGTTGGGTCCGGTTCGAATCTAAATGAGGCGACGGAGAATGGTGTCACTCGACTGTCCACGTTGTTCGGACTGCCCAAAGAAGAAATCATGAATCGGGTAACCATTTCCGGGGCCGTAGAAATTGGGCGTCTGCCCGGGGTAGTTACGGTGACCATGTTGGCGCCGGTAACTAAACTGAAGGAGGTTGGTTTAATGGATTTGGTGAGAGCACAGTATAGTGTGTCAGGAAATTGAATTGAATAACTGGATAATGTTTAGTCTGCAAAATAGGAATTCATACCAGCGTGAGTTCATTCCGATACGCGAACTTGCGCTGGCGACCTAACTCCCATTAGAATCAATCCAGTTTATGACCCGTTGGGCCAATTCTTAGTCTGGATACGCCTGGATTGTGACAGGCGTTCATAAGGAGCCGATATCCATGAGTTTAAAGTTACTGATAATAGGGGGTGTAGCCGGTGGGGCTACTGCAGCCGCCAGAGCGCGTAGGCTGAACGAAAATGCTGAAATTGTAATTTTTGAACGAGGAGAGCACATTTCTTTCGCAAACTGTGGCCTGCCCTATTACATAGGAGGAGTCATCGAAAAACGGGCTAATCTTCTAATTACTACCAGTAAGGCATTTGCCGCCCGTTACAATGTTGATGTCCGGATAAATTCCGAAGTTCTGGCAATCGATAAAGATAAAAAGACGATTCTGGTTAGAGATATCAATTCGGGGAATCAATATACAGAATCCTATGACAGAATCATCCTGGCCCCCGGAGCCGAGCCAGTTAGACCTCCTATTCCCGGTATTGGTCTTGACGGAGTTTTTCATCTTCGTGACATTCCGGATTCTGATCGTATAAGAGACATGATTGAATCCAGGAAACCGAGATCAGCCGTGGTAATCGGGGGTGGTTTTATCGGGCTGGAGATGGCTGAGAACCTTGTCCTGCAAGGCGTGGAAACAACGATAATAGAAATGGGGCAACAGGTGATGGCTCCGCTGGATCCTGAAATGGCCGCGATCGTTCACGCTCATCTTAAAGAACAAGGTGTCATGCTTGTCCTAGGTCATAGGGTTGAATCCATCAGGTCTAATGATGGTGGACTCCTGGTGACCGCGTCTGAGGGGGCTGAATTTCAGTGTGACCTGGTGATTTCTGCAATAGGAGTGGCGCCGGAAAACAAACTAGCGAAAGAAGCCGGCCTCGAACTGGGACCTAGGGGACATATTCGTGTCGACGCCACTATGGCGACTTCTGATCCAAATATTTACGCGGTTGGAGATGCAGTGGAAATAAGGGATTTCGTAACCGGATTCCCTACGTCGGTAGCTCTAGCGGGGCCAGCTAACAAACAGGGCAGAATTGCGGCTGACAACGTGATGGGGCGACGATCCCTTTATTCCGGGGCTTTGGGCACATCAATTGTCAAGGTGTTCAATCTGGCGGTTGCAGGCACAGGATCGAATGAAAAGAATTTAGTCAAATTGGGAATACCGTTCAAAGTCAGCTATACGCATTCGGGTTCTCATGCTTCGTACTACCCTGGTTCATCGCCAATGGCCATTAAGCTAATTTTTTGCCCAAGTTCCGGTCGGATTCTAGGAGCGCAAATAGTTGGCACGGATGGCGTTGACAAACGTATTGATGTTCTTGCTACAGCCATTCATGGTAACATGACTGTGCTGGATCTTGAGGAACTCGAATTGGCTTATGCGCCGCCGTATTCATCAGCCAAAGACCCGGTAAACATGGCAGGATTCGTCGCTTCCAACGTATTGAAAGGGGATTTGTCCGTTGCTCACTGGCATGAATTCGTCAGCTTACGCCAGAATGGCGTAGAATTCATAGATTTGCGGTCAAAGGAAGAAATAGATGCTGCAGGCGCAATACCCGGTTCTTTGCACATTCCAATAAACAAATTGCGCAAATCACTCGACCAACTTGACCCAAACAAGGATTACATATTGTATTGCGCTGTTGGAATGAGAGGTTATTTGGCTCATAGGATACTTGTTCAGAAAGGGTTCAAATCAAGAAACCTCAGCGGCGGATATAGGACTTTTGTGGGGGCTGAAGAGCAAATTATGCGGGAGTCACCTGACATGAAACTGTGGCTAAGTGAATAATACAAATTCATTTCCATAGATAACTTACAGCTTCAAAATCGATTCCGCGGAGTGTTAAATGGCAAAAGTATTCCTGGCCGGTGTTGCAAGACGTCCAGCAGATTGGGTATTGGAAGAAGCTCTGCGAGCTTCAGTAGAAGCCACTACCGATTTCTCCTGGCTCGCAAGAGGCGATTCCGTATTTATAAAACCAGCGCTGAACTCTGGATATTCTTATCCTTCCACCACTAGCCCTCAAGGAATATCTGTAATGGTGAGGCTTCTCAAAGAGAAAGGGGCAGGGCGTGTTGTGGTTGGTGACATGTCAGGTATCGAGCACGTCAAGCTCACACCACGCAAATTATCTGGGAGCACTCGCAAATTGATGGAGAAATGCGGTATGGCAGATGCGATTCTGAGATCCGGGGCTGAACTGCATTTTTTTGAGGAGGCTGGTTGGAACGCGTTCTACGAGGACTACCCTGCTCC
>JBMFSZ010000276.1:0-5264 GCA_049967315.1 Desulfomonilaceae bacterium | reverse complement strand
CAGTAAAATGGGCCATGCATGGAATGGTAGATATTAGGCTGACATTGATAATACTTGCTGGCTCACTTCTGGGAGTACAACTTGGAGCGATTGGGACAACATATGTCAAGGAAAACATGATTAAAATCGTCATGGGAATAATTATGCTGATAGTTGCAGCCAGTAGGGCTCTCGCCGTCCCCCAGTACCTGAACCAGTTACAAATCATATCCGTTAACAGTTTCACATTGTCCATTCTGGAGATGGTGAGTTTTGCAACGATGTGCTTGGCTTTAGCCATTGGGGCCGTGATCATAATCGGAAGCATGATCAAAGGCAAGAAGGCCGAGTACGCAGCTCAAGCTACAGAGTCCTACGAGCATGTTTAAGAGCGTGATATCTGCCGTCGATGGTTCTGTTTCAAGTTTAAACGCCCTTCGGCAGGCCATTGCCCTTGCAAAATCGGAAAAGGGCGTCACCAAAGTATTGTCGGTGGCGCCCCCTTATACTGGAGATTTGGGATTGGTTGGAGTCCACCAACATGTGGACGATGTGATTAAAGAACCCTACCGGAAAGCCCTCGAACAGGCCAAGATCGTCGCAGACCAGTCCAGTGTGGTCGTTAAAACCATTCTCGAAGTTGGTGAACCCGCAGAGAAAATCGTCGAAATTGCTGAAGATCTTAATTGCGACCTAATTGTTGTTGGCACGCAGGGTGGAAACCCTGCTAAGACTGCGCTTGTAGGGAGTACCGCCAGCACCGTCATAGGGCTGAGTCATATTAATGTCCTGGCTGTTCCTGCTACTTCATTTGTAAACCTCGACAGGATTCTCCTGGCCGTTGACGGCTCAGATTGCAGTAATGCGGCTGCCTTGGCTGCATTCGAAATTCAGAAATCATACGGCTCTAAAATAGTGGCCCTGGCTGTGGCAGACATCCCATCGCATCTTTACGGCCTGGATGCCAACGCTGCAAACCGTATGCTGAAAGAAGCCGTGGAAGCGCTTGATAACATACGATTAAAGTCAGATGAAATTGGCGCCCAAATTGAACCTATTGTTCGTGAGGGATCCCCAACCAGAATAATTAACGAAACAGCATCCGAAAAAAGAATCGGTTTGATAGTAATGGGATCACATGGCCGAACCGGTCTGAAACGCCTTCTAATGGGGAGTGTGGCGGCCGGCGTAATTGGTCGCGCTCCGTGCCCTGTCCTTATAGCCAAACATCCCGCGTAGTTTGGCTCAAAGTCGTCTCATTCAAGACCGTAACGCTTAATCTTCCTCCAAAGTGATACTCTGTCAATTCCGAGAATCTCGGCTGCCAACGTTTTGTTCCCCCCACTTTCTGCAAGAACCTGCTTGATATAACGAACCTCCTGCTCCTCCAGTGTCGGGAGACCACCGTCCGGTCGTCTGTAGGTAGTAATCTGAAAATCCCTGATGTCATCGGGAAGGTGCTTTTCTTCTATCACTCCCTCGGCCGACAAAGCGATTCCCCTTTCAATGATGTTCTCCAGTTCGCGCACATTGCCAGGAAAGTCGTAGCCTTTCAATATTTCCAGTACTTCTTTTGATAAAACGGGCGCATCGCGACGCATTATTTTTGCGTGCTTTTCGAGAAAAAACTGGGCCAGGAGTGGAATATCGTTTTTCCGGGCGGCCAGGGGAGGCAGATCGAGGGACACAACATTAAGTCTGTAGTAGAGGTCTTTCCTGAATTCACCAGACGCAACCGCGTCCTGGATGTTTCTATTTGTTGCCGCAATGAAACGGACATCCACGTTTATTGTAGACGTTCCGCCAAGTCTCATTAATTGTCTCTCCTGAATCACTCGCAGTAGTTTGGCCTGCATATTGACCGACATCTCGGTTATTTCATCCAGAAATAAAGTGCTACCACTAGCTAATTCCATAATACCGGGCTTGCTTACATGAGCCCCTGTAAAAGCCCCTTTTTCATGTCCGAATAGTTCGTTTGTGAGGAGTTCTTCGTTAAAGGTGCCGCAATTTACGGCCATCAACGGAAGAGAACTGCGTCGACTATGTTCATGTACGAAACGGGCCAGCAATTCCTTGCCAGTCCCGGATTCCCCGGTGATTAGGACGTTGCAATCAGTTGGCGCTATTTGTCTGGCCGTTTCAAGGATCCGCAGCATGGCGGGATCCTTGGTAACGATCTTCACTTGGCCAATTTCCTGGAGCTTTCTAATTTCCTGCTTTAGTTGGAGGTTTTCTTCTCTCAACCTGATTTTTTCCAGCGCATCGGCGACGATCTTGCGTACAGCGTCGATTCGGTAAGGTTTGGAGATATAATGATAGGCGCCCATTTTCATGGCTTCGATAGCAGAATCTACTGTGGCGTACCCCGTGATCATGATGACTTCAGTTGAACTACCTTTTTTGCGACACTCTTCGAGTATTCGCATACCATCGACTTTCTCCATCTTCAAATCGGTAAGAACCACATCAAAGCTTTCGCTTCGGACCGCTTGTAAACCTTTTGGGCCAGTATCGGCCGTGACGATTTCATAGTCCTGTTTTTTAAGGATATGAGCCAGATTTGTAAGCGCCAATTCTTCGTCGTCAATTATGAGAATGCGTGGAGGATAATGCATCATAAGACTCCGCTGTTGGCAAAGATATGGAAAAAACCGTTCCCTTGCCAGGTGAACTCTCAACCTGAATGGTTCCCTTGTGTCTTCGAATAATGTCGTGCGTAATAAAGAGCCCTAAACCCGTTCCCTTGCCTACATCTTTTGTGGTAAAAAAAGGATCAAATATTCTGGTAACGTTTTCCTCGGATATGCCCTTCCCTGTGTCTCTTATTCGAATTTTTACGCGGCCATCATTGGAGGAAAATGCTCTTATTCTTACTTCTCCTTCACTTTCAATGGCTTGAAAAGCATTGGACACCAGGTTCATGAAGGCCTGCTCTATTCGTTGCTTGTCGGCCATTATTCGGATCTTTGGATCAATATTCGTAATTATTTTTACTCCACATGGTTTTTGTCCCTGTATCAGACCTAGCGTTTTGTTTATGATCATTTCGAGGCTCAGATTTTCGAGCCTGAACTCTTTAGTTCTAGAAAACTCCAACAGATTGAGGACTATGGTTCTGGCCTTCTCTACCTGATCCAGAACCTTTTTTAGCAGGCTTCGCTGAAATTCCAGGTCTCCCTCGTCGAGCTCTTCGAGCAATATTTCGCAAGAAGAAGATATGTTGGATAATGGATTGTTTATTTCGTGAGCGACACCGGCCAGCATAGTACCCAGTGAAGCAAGTTTTTTTGATTGAACCAACTGCTCTTCACGTTCACGGAGCCTTAAAGCCATACCGTTGAAAGACATAAAAATCTCGCGAATTTCTTTTTCAGAAGGCAACTCTTCTATGGGCTCAAATTCACCCTTCGCGATTTTCTCTGCGCTCTTTTCGAGGAGTTTCAGTGAACCGAGCACCTTGGCTAGCAAAAAGCTCCCGATGGCCCCAAAACCAAAGCCTGCGACCAAGAGGCCAAACAGCAAAAGTTTCAGAGTATCACTTATAGTCGCTCTAATTGATTGCCTTTTCCGCTTTGCGAGGTTCTCCGCCATCTGTACTATCGAAGAGCCAGTTTTTCGCAGTTCGTTTTCATAATAGACGCGAGTTTCAGTAGATGTTGTAATCTGACCCTTCGCTGTGTTGTTAGAAAACTGGGTTAGCAATTTCCCGTAGTTTGTCAGGGAATTCTTAAGCTCTTTAACCTGCTGGGGTGTTATAAGTTCTTCGATCTTGGAGAGGTTCTTGTCGAGAAGAGAGTTGATTCTACCAAGGTGGTAGAGTGTCGTTTTTAAAGACTGATCATCACCGTAAAGAAAGTAATTTTTTTCAAACCTCCTCATCTCAAGGGCAGCCTCTTCAACTTTGCTTATCTCTTCGAGGTAGCCTATTTTGTCTTCCAGGGAGTACATGGAATAATAGCAGCCGACAATGGTCGCTCCCATAAAAAGGAATACTGCGGCCATACCAAGGATTACCTTGTGTCTCAGCGTGATGACTAAAGATCGCATTGAACGTATCCTTATCCGTTACTATTTCAAAACGATACAATGGTATCAGAAAATTTGCCGTAGCATTATGCAACAGCGCTTCATAGATCAAGCGATACGGGATTGACTATGCTGAGTTTCAATCACCGCTGGTTTACAAACTGTAGCCAACCAATTTGAGTAGCCATTGGGTTGCCCATACTCAATACGCGCACAGGGTCCATTTGGCGCTACCCAAAAAGTTCGCTATGTTGCTTTATGCAATATATGATTTACAAATGCAACAATATCAGAGCGGATTAGTCCTCCGTAATATTAAGTCACTCTTTAGGACACGTTGCATTTCGAGGGAAATCAATCTAATTATAAGCGCCAGCGACAAAGTTCGATCAAATCAAATCTCATGACTTTTGTGGTGCGTTGGCCCATATATTGCAGAGCACTTCGTCGAGACGGAGGACATCATGAAACGGGTTAAAGACAAAATCGTCAGGATGTTTAATTCCATGAGGTTATCGGAGACCAAGAAGCCCGCATCTTCCCTGGAAAACGTTGATTCGCAAATAGGCGATGGGGTGAACGGGCCAACATCTGAACACGAAATTTTGGGCCCATATCGGCCTACAAGCGCAAAATTTAGCAATTTTGACAAAAGCATGAGCGCAGCTGCATTTGCAGAAGTGGGTGAAGTAGACATCGCGGAAGAAATACTCCATCCAGGAGCCAAACCACACACGGTACTGTTGGTAATTGAAAGTGAAACCCCAAATGCTAACGCAATTGAATACACGGTCAATTTATGCAGAAGAATCAGCGCCATCATGGATGTTCTCATAACTACACCACGTGGAGCTAATTCCGGAAATGTGATGACCGCCATTGAAGCTGGGCCTTACGCGCAAAAAATTCTGGAGCTGACGAGATTACTGAGAGACAAGGAAGTGGATTACCACTTGTACACTCTAGATGGGGATCTCGTAGAAAAGCTCGGGGAGTACGTCAGGAACCATAAAGAAATCACCACGGTGGTCTATGACTCTCCCAGGGCGGAAAAAACCCAATCTAGTGATGACACCTGGCATCAAGTCCTGGACACTGTTTGCAAGCGCTTTTCCATACCCCTGATAACCGTTTTCGATAAACGTCGTGTTAAACTCGCCACTTAAACACCCAAACTACACAGGACTTTCCCCAAAAATTTAGGTTAATCCCAATGAGAGTTGAGGATTAGGCGTTCCCTTATTCTTTTCGTGAAA
>JBMFSZ010000275.1:0-5264 GCA_049967315.1 Desulfomonilaceae bacterium | reverse complement strand
TTTTCTGGGTTCTGAAGTGACGGGCAAGACTCTTGGCATTGTGGGTCTCGGTCAAATCGGCAAAGAAGTGGCGCGGAGAGCCAAAGGTTTTCGTATGCCTGTTCTTTACCACAATCGTAAGCCTGTCTCTGAAACTGAAGAACTGGAATTGGGCGCCAGATATGTTGAACTTGAGACTCTGCTGAGGCAATCAGATTTCGTTTCGCTACATGTCTCGTTGAATAGCGAATCCAAAGGTCTGATGGGAGCCGATCAATTTGCTCTAATGAAACCTACGGCGTTTCTGATAAATGTTTCGCGGGGACCAGTAATAGATGAAATGGCTCTGGTTAATGCTCTTAAAGCTGGTAAAATTGCGGGAGCCGGGCTGGATGTATACGAGAAAGAGCCCCAACTCGCTGATGGCCTTGCGGAACTTGAAAACACAGTCCTAACTCCACACATAGGAAGCGCTACTAGCGAAACTAGAATAGCCATGGGTAAACTTGCGGTTAAAAATCTTAGGGCTGGTCTTAGTAATGAAACGCCACCAAATTGCATAAATTTTTAGTAGGGAATTTGTAGCTGAAAAATAAACCGCCACGGAATTTGTTAGCAAACTTTTGTAAACGGAGAAAAGATTCAATATGTTACCTATCGGAGACGCTCAACAAAAAGTTTTGGAAGATATACCTGTTTTAGGCAAAGAGAGACTCTTCATCCTTGAAGCGCTTGGAAGGGTCCTGGCTCAGGATGTGGAGGCTGTCCGTGACGTTCCGTCCGCGGACAATTCAGCTATGGACGGCTACAGTGTCAAACATAGCGACTTGGCGGGAGCGAACTCTTCAAATCCGATCCGTTTAAAGGTAATCGGGGAATCGCCTGCTGGTAAACCCTATCCAGGAACTGTGGAACACGGTCAGGCTGTCAGAATTATGACTGGTGGCCTGATTCCAAAAGGCGCTGATACGGTAGTAATGCTTGAGGACACACAGAGGGAGGGGGATTTTGTGATATGCCTCAAGGATCCCGGATTCCAAGCCCATGTCAGATTCAAGGGCGAGTATGTCACTTCTGGCGAAGTAGTTTTTAAGAGCGGTGATGTGATCAGACCCCCCGAAGTAGGAATGCTGGCCACTCTGGGGCATGCCTATGTATACGTCTATCAAAGGCCCGTCGTAGCCATTCTTTCCACTGGTGATGAGCTAGTTGATCTTGACGAGCCATTCAGCCAAGGCAAAGTCATTTGTTCCAACACCTATAGTCTGGCAGCGCAGGTCCTAGATTGCGGCGCAATTCCACTTTCTCTAGGAATAGCCTCAGATAATGTCGAAGATCTCAGGGCAAGGTTGAGAGATGGGCTGAGAGCAGACGTAATTCTTACTTCTGGAGGGGTTTCAGTTGGTAAGTACGATTTTGTAAAGGACACGCTTACAGAAGTTGGCATGAAAGTCAAATTCTGGAAAGTGGCCATGAAGCCTGGAAAACCCCTTGTATTCGGCACAATCGGCGCCAAACCAGTTTTTGGTTTGCCTGGAAACCCTACATCGGCCATGATCTCATTCGAGCAGTTTGTGCGGCCGGCCTTATTAAAAATGATGGGTCGAAAACAGCTATTCAGGCCACTAATGGAAGCTCAGCTAGCAGAGGATATAAAAACATCCACAGGAAGGCTGCACCTTGTAAGATGTAAGCTATTTGAAAAAGACGGGGTTAAATTCGCTGTCTCTACCGGCACTCAGAGTTCAGCGTCCCTTCGTTCAATGGTCATGGCGGATGGTCTGATGATTCTACCTGCCGAGAAGGCCCCGTTTAGAGCTGGGGATAAAGTCTGTGTTCAATTCTTACACACGGATATCCCATTGAGGTCAGAGCCTCACTACTAGGGCCAGTCATTGTTCACTGGCCCTGAAAACTAAAAAGGTGTTTTTCTCAATATGCTTTGTTCGCGGGCCGGTCCGACAGAAATAAGTGTAACTGGAACCCCTGTCAAATTTTCTATCATTTCAACATAATCTCGGGCGTTTTTAGGAAGATCATCGAACGACCTGCAATCAGACAAAGGTTCGTCCCATCCCTTAACGCTTCTAAATCGAGGTGTAACCCTGGCGAAATCGTTGATATCTGATGGGACATGATCAAGATTGTTTCCGTCCAGTTCGTACGATGTAGCTATTTTTAACGGTGTTATCCCGGTTAGCACATCCATCTTTGTTAGGGCAATGCCAGTCAAGCCATTGAGTCGAACGCTGTGGTTCAAAATAACTGTATCCAACCAGCCGCATCTGCGTGGCCTACCGGTTGTGGCGCCATACTCTCCGCCCTTCTCTCTAAGCTTCTCGCCCAATGTGTCGGTCAGTTCAGTAGGAAATGCACCCTGACCGACTCTAGTTGTATAAGCCTTTACTACGCCCCAGCATTTCTCGATAACATTCGGACCAACACCGGAACCAGAACATGCGTTCCCACTAACCACGTTTGATGATGTTACAAAAGGATAGGTGCCGTGATCTATGTCTAGAAGAGTGCCTTGAGCTCCCTCAAACATAACATGCCGGCCACCAGCGACAAAATTCTGGAGAGCGACTGACGTATCGGTAATATGAGGTTTTAGCCTTTCTCCATATGCAAGATATTCCTGCACAATTTCTTCAGGATTGAGTTTTGGTCTGCGGAATCTTCGCTCAATCAGGAAATTTTTTTCATCAAGCGCTGCGTATAGTCTTTCCCTGAAAGACTCAGGCTTCAGAAGATCCCCCATTCTGATCCCGACACGTGAAGCCTTGTCTTCATAAGCGGGTCCGATTCCTCGTCCAGTAGTCCCTATTTTGGCCCTGCCGAGGAGTTCCTCCCGGGCGATGTCTATTATCTTATGATAGGGCATTATCACTTGAGCGCGATCAGAAACAAGCAACTGGTTATCTTTTTGGAAATAACCTCTTTCCCGTAGTTCGCTTTTTTCCTGAAGAAGGACCGAAGGATCAACCACCAATCCATTGGCTACAATATTTGTAATATTGGGATAAAGAATTCCAGAAGGAATTAGATGCACAATTATCTGTTCCCCGCCAACCTTAAGGGTATGCCCCGCATTGTTGCCACCCTGGAAACGCACCACAACGTCAGCTCTACTGGTTAACAAGTCTACAATTTTTCCTTTGCCTTCATCACCCCATTGGGCGCCTACAACTACGAGAGTACTCAACGGTTATCGCCTTTCCTGATGAGTCCACCTGCCACTGCAAGAACTCATGCTAACTGGATTTTATGAACCACAAGTATTCAATGCGGGGAAATCATCTATAATTATTTGATAAACATTCAATATGCCATCGATACTTCTGATCTGCTCCAACGTTTCATCGTCCGCCGGCGAATCGAGGTTTGTTATCGATATAGCAGTACCACCGGCGCAATCCCTCGATAGATTCATCTGGGCGATGTTTACATTTCTTTTAGACAAGATACCTGAAATGCCCGCTATCATTCCTGGAATATCCTTATTCTTGACAATCAGCATTGGCCCCGCAGGGACAGCTTCAGTTACAAATTCATTAATACCAATGATGCGAGGTTCGTCTCCAAACCTTTTGATCAGGGCTCCTTCAATTTTCACGAGGCTCCCTTTACTCGAGAAGACCTCTAAGGTGATGGATGGTCGACCATCAACAGATTCCTTCAAAATAGTCTCGTGAACCTGAATTCCAGCTTCCTCGGCCACAAAGTTAGCATTCACCAGATTAACATCGGAGCCTTTGAAGACATTGAGGAAACCCATCAACGCAGAAGTTGTCAATGGTCTCAAGTCCCAACCGACCAATTCTCCCCTATAAACAACTTCGATTTTTACGGCATTCCCAGAGGATAGCCCAGCGACGAACATACCCAGGCGTCTGGACAAATCAACAAACGGACCGATCTTGGATTGCAACATCGGATCTACAACCGGCACATTAACAGCGTTTCCAAGACCGCCAGTTTCGAAATAGTCTCCAAGTGACGTGGCTATTGACTGGGACACGCCAGCCTGCGCTTCATCAGTAGCCACGCTGAGATCTGGAGTACATATGACCTTAGGATGATTCAATATCTGACTGTGCTGAAGGTAGATCTCCGAGTGAACATCGAGCGCCGCCCCGGCAACCTTGCCGGCGTCTAGCGCAGTTAGCAAGGCATTTTCATGGATAAGCCCGGCTCGACCAGTGTTTATAACCATGACACCAGTCTTCATTAACGAAAACGCCTTCTCATTGAGCATGTTTCTTGTATCCGGGTTCAGGGGAACGTGCAACGATATGACATCGGATTTCGAGAACAATTCCGGCAAGGTGGCTGGTCTGAATCCGTGCTGTTTTATAGTTTGGGGTGTCACAATACCATCGTATACCAAGACGTTCATACGCAGCCCTCTTGAAGCGTACCTGGCTACAATCGCTCCGGTTTTACCAAACCCTACGACCCCAAGAGTCTTTCCAGCCATCTCACGGCCCTGAAACTTCTTTTTTTCCCACTTGCCCTGTTTCATGGATTCAACTGCCATTGGCAAGTGTCTATGGAGAGCCATCAGAAGAGCTATGGTATGCTCGGCAGCCGAAACGACGTGACTCGACGGCGCGTTCATAACTATCACGCCTTTTCGAGTAGCTTCGGCCACATCGATGTTGTCAGTTTCAGGGCCGGCCTTAGCAATCACTTTAAGCGTTGAAGCAAGCTCTAGAATGTCCTTTCCAATGGCAGTGAGGCCCCCTACAACGATGGCGTCATAGTTTCCAATGATGGCCTTCAATTCCTGATCACTCAAACCCGTTTTTCGGGTTACTTCCAAACCTGGCTTGGAAAACAATATTTGCAGGCCGTCCTCATGTATTTCATCGGCAACCAAAATCTTGAAGGGCATATCGGGTTAACCGTTCTTTCTGGCGAATTCTTCCATGAAATCAACTAGAATCTTAACGGATTCGAGTTCGACCGCATTGTAGATCGAAGCTCTGCAACCTCCCACAGATCGATGTCCCTTGAGACCACCTAAGGAGTTCTTGGTCGATTCAGCAATAAACTTTTTTTCAAGTTCCTCTGATTTTAACCGGAATGTCACGTTCATCATTGAACGGCTGTCTTTATCTGCCGTGGTTCTGTAAAAATCGCTTCTGTCAAGGTAATTATACAACAAGTCGGCCTTTTGCCTGTTCCTCTGCTCCATGACTTCCAGCCCACCGATAGTTTCTTCGATCCATTTGAGGACGAGGTTCACCATGAATATTGATATACAAGGCGGCGTGTTGTAG
>JBMFSZ010000274.1:0-5316 GCA_049967315.1 Desulfomonilaceae bacterium | reverse complement strand
TCTAAAGACTTTTTTTCAGAGAGAATTTACAAAAGATGGGGGAAAGGTACTCTCAGAAACGGTTTATAAAATGGGAGACCGGGATTTTACTCCTCAACTTAGCAGAATTAAAGCATTGAAGCCGGATATAATTTACGCCCCCATTTATTATACCGAATGCGCTCTCATGGCAAAGCAGGCTAGGGAAATGGGATTGAATGTTCCAATTCTGGCTGGCGACGGGGTTCAAGCGCCCGAGCTTATTAAATTAGGTGGCAAAGCCGTTGAAGGCTTGTATCTTACAGCTCATTTTCACGTGGATACAATAAATACTCCTTTGGGAAAAAAATTTGTCCAACTTTTTAAGAAGGAAGTTGGTAAAGAGCTTGATTCTTATACGGCTCAATCAGCAGACGCGTATTTTGTCATCATAGACGCTATTAAAAGGTGCGGGTCAACTGATCCTGTAAAAATTCGAGATGCTATAAGTTCAACAAAAAACTTCGAGGGCTTGACAGGTAAGATAACCATTCAGCCGGACGGAAACGCAATCAAGCCCATGGTGGTCAACAAGGTTAAGGACGGGAAATTCGTTTACGTGACCACTATCATGCCTTGACTGCCAATTTTTCTTTGCCTCATAAGCGGTTAATCCAATTTCAAAAGAAACGGTTATTCCATTGGATTTTAATTTTGTTTTGCAGCAACTGGTTTACGGGTTAACCGTCGGTTGCCTGTATGGATTGCTGGCTATTGGTTACACAATGGTGTATGGGGTTTTGCGTTTAATCAATTTCGCTCATGGCGATTTATTAATGGTGTCAGCGTATTTTGCATTTTTTGGAATTGAAATCTTCAAAATTCCTTGGCCTGTGTCTTTTGTTGTTTCAGTGCTACTCACGGCAGGGTTAGGGATTCTAATCGATCGTGGAGCCTACCGGCCCATACGGAAAAGTCCCCGGATTAACGCCCTAATAACCGCTATAGGGGTTTCTTTCCTCTTGGAAAATCTTGGACTGGTCCTAATTGGAGGAAGACCAAAATCCTTTCCTCTACCAGCTTTCTTTGATGGATCGATTATGATTAGGTCTATAAGCATTCCCTCATTATCGGTATGGACTTTGTTATTCACTCTCGTTTTGCTCATATTCTGTGTTCTCGTCGTGAAGAAGACACGGGTCGGTATGGCTATGAGAGCGTTGTCCAGAGACATGGAAACGGTCATGTTGATGGGGGTTGACAAGGATCGCGTGATATCATTCACCTTTGCCTTGGGATCAGCTATGGCTGCCGCCGGCGGGATCATGTGGTGTATGAAATATCCCGCAGTGGAACCTTTCATGGGGGTGATGCCGGGATTGAAGGCGTTTGTTGCAGCCGTTTTAGGTGGTATTGGCAATATTACAGGCGCAGCCTTGGGTGGGTTGATTCTGGGCTTGACCGAAGTCTTGTTTGTAGCTCTCGAACCGGATTGGTCAGGTTATAGAGACGCTGTATCATTTTTTTTAATGATTATGATTCTGTTGACTCGCCCAACTGGAATTATGGGCGAGCATCTTCCGGAATAGAAAAACGATGTCGGCGCAAGGAGGGTCTAGAAAAGATTTTAGTTTTGATAACAAAAATAGAGACAACATTCTAACTTTATTGAGTATCAGTGTTTTACTAGGTTTTTTGTTTTACGCCGACAATAATTTCGATGCTTACAGTGTTCGCATACTTGAGAATATAGCCATATTTATCATCCTTTCGGTAAGTTATAATTTGATCAATGGCGTTATGGGTCAGTTCTCTCTCGCCCCAAATGCTTTTCTTGCGATTGGTGCTTATACAAGCGCGATCTTCACACTGTCCCCCGAGGAAAAATTTCGATCCTTTATAATCGAACCTATGATGTGGCCGCTGTCACAAGTATCTGTGCCATTCGGACTATCTTTACTGATAGCGGGAGTCGTCACGGCACTAGTAGCATTCTCGATGGCTGCTCCGGTATTTAGAGTGCGGGGCGATTATCTAGCTATAGTTACTTTGGGTTTCGGTGAGGTTGTTCAGGTCCTCGCAAATAATTTCGTCTCTCTCACCAACGGGTCTCTCGGGTTAAAAGGTTTGTACCCCTACACAAATATTTGGTGGACCTGGGGAGTCTGCATCTTTACCGTTTTTTGCACCGTGAGACTGGTTAATTCATCCTACGGAAGGGCTATGAAAGCCGTTAGGGAGGATGAAATAGCGGCTGAAGCCATGGGCATAAATGCTTTTCGGATCAAGACTTTTGCTTTTACGTTTAGCGCGTTTTTTCAAGGCGTGGCTGGTGGACTATTGGCCCACTTGATAACAACCATTTCGCCATCTCTTTTTACATTCATGTTTACTTTTAACCTCCTAATTATAATTGTGATTGGTGGACTTGGAAGCACTACTGGTTCTGTTTTGGCCGCCATATTGATTACGTGGGCAGGTGAAGCTTTACGTATCTTCGAAGAGCCAACCGATTTCTTCGGATTTCATTATGAAGGTATCCCCGGCATGAGGATGGTTATATTTTCAGCCATTCTAATTCTAGTCATGATATTTGGGAGACACGGAATAATGGGACGATATGAGTTCAGTTGGAATGGATTGTTTAATTGGTTGAGAAGCAAGTTTCTTGTTTCAGGGACCTAAGAACTACATGGGCGCACTGCTTGATATTCAATCTCTTTCGGTGGTGTTCGGCGGTGTTCGAGCGCTTGACGGGCTCAATCTCGAGATAATCAAAGGTGAAATCGTTGGTTTGATTGGACCTAATGGGGCCGGTAAAACAACCACCTTTAACGCCATAACAGGGCGTATAATTCCGAGTTCTGGATCGGTTTTTTTCCGTGGTCATGACATTACCGGCTTGGCGTCTTTTAAGATAGCACGCAAAGGCATAGCTAGAACGTTTCAGAACATCAAACTGTATGAAGACTTGTCAGTTGTCGAAAATGTCATGATAGCGGCCCACTCATCGATTTCCTACTCTTTCGCTGAAGCAATATTGGGATTCGGCAGGTTTAAACCTGATGAATCACGAATTAGTTCAAAAGCCATCCAACTTCTAGAATTGATGGACTTAAAAGATTTTGCTTTTGAACGTGCTAATTCCCTTCCGTATGGGAATCAAAGGAAGTTGGAGATAGCCAGAGCCTTAGCCCTCGATCCTCAACTGTTGCTACTGGACGAGCCAGTTGCGGGAATGAACCCTACAGAGACCCGAGATTTTGCCAATTTTCTTTTAAAACTCAGGGATGATCTTTGTATAGGAATCGGAGTTATTGAACATGATATGAGTTTTGTCATGGAAGTATGTGACAAAATAAAGGTTATAGACCACGGCGTCCCTATTGCATGGGGTACTCCATCTGAAATCAGGAAAGACAAGAAAGTTATCGCCGCATACCTGGGAACAGATTTTGATAGAGCAAAAAACGACAATTCTGCAAATTGAGGACCTTCACGTTAGCTACGGCGGAATTCGAGCGATAAAGGGAATTTCCATTGATGTCGGTCCACAAGACATCGTTTGTCTTTTGGGTTCCAACGGAGCTGGCAAAAGTACCACGGTTAGGACTATATCCGGCCTCGAAACCCCGCAGTCGGGCAATATATGGTTTGAGGGCAGATCAATTAAAGGTTGGGCGCCTCATAAAATTCAGCAGCTTGGTCTTGTTCACATTCCCGAAGGTCGCAAGGTTTTCCCGAATCTCACTATTCGGGAAAACCTTTTAATGGGAGCCTATCACACTAGGAATAAGATAACACTGAAACGGTTGTTTGAAGATGTTTATGACACTTTTCCTATACTCGCTTCACGGGTAAGCCAACTCGCGGGGACGCTGTCGGGCGGAGAACAGCAAATGCTGGCTATCGGCAGAGCAATGATGTCACGTCCCAGATTATTGATCATGGATGAACCTTCTCTGGGGCTCGCGCCCATGGTAGTCGCCAGCGTTTTTGAAATTATTAAAAAGATTAGAGATGAAGGGGTAACTATTCTTCTCATTGAGCAAAATGTTAGCGTTGCCCTAAAAATAGCGAATTACGCCTTTCTGCTTGAAAATGGCGTTATTTCCTTGGAAGGCCCTGCATATGAATTAATGAAAGACGAACGTGTAATGCGGGCATATCTTGGCGGTGACACATAAATTAAAGAATTTTTAAATTCTTCTCAACAGCCTCGCAAGGTTATTCCAAAAGAAAATGTTTATTGACTCTTACTTGTAAAATATCAGAATTTTAACCACAAATTCGATCTAACAGTAAGAATAACTTGACTACTGCCGCATCTGATGATACCAAAAATCCGGCCTCAACCTCGGGGGAGGGAGGGGCCTGTTAAACCGGCGGACCGGGGGGTGAGGAATTGATTCTCCCCTCCGGTTACTTTTTTTCGGCGGGGAAATTTTGCCAGGCAGAGGTTACATACTGATAAGATAAGCAATTGTCGCTTCCGTAATTTTCTCCTCAGTTATTTTTGCCAATCTTTGAGCCCGTTCCCATTTACACCTGCTACACTATGTCATATATAATTCAATCAACTTTATTGCTCGATTAGGAGCAAACTTTATTGAAAGAGAAAAAAATGGCCCAATCTGTAACCGTTCCTGAACTTAAAAAGAAATCCCAACGCACAATTTTTCAAGAATATACCGAAGCTTTGGTAGTAGCCATAATTTTGGCTATAATTATTAGAGCTATCTTTGTTCAGGCTTTTAAGATTCCTTCCGGATCAATGGAGCCAACTTTACTTATCGGCGATCACATTCTGGTTAACAAGTTGGTTTATGGGGTCAGAATCCCTTTCACGGATAAAAGATTCCCTGCAATCTTCACGCCGCAAAGAGGAGACGTGATTGTTTTTGTTTACCCTGAGGATCGGACGAAAGATTTCATAAAAAGGGTTATCGGGGTAGGTGGTGATACTGTTGCAATAAAGGATAAACACGTTTTCATCAATGGGAAAGAATTCGTAACGCCTCAGGCAAGGTTCAACAGCAACGTTATTATGCCTGGAGACCTAAATCCGAGGGATAATATGGCCCCTGTGAAGGTCCCGAAAGGTTTTCTCTTCGTAATGGGAGATAACCGCGATTTCAGCCATGATAGCCGATTTTGGGGTTTTGTTCCGTTGGAAGACGTCAAAGGAAAAGCCTTCCTAATCTATTATTCGGCTCAGGATATGGCTAAGATAAAGTGGGATCGCATTTTCAAACTAATTCATTAAATTTCCAGTTTCGCTGCATAGATTTGGATTGTGGCAGAGACACCCATGGATGACCGAAAGCGCCCATGATATCTTACGGATTAGTGACCTAT
>JBMFSZ010000273.1:0-5355 GCA_049967315.1 Desulfomonilaceae bacterium | reverse complement strand
GGCTCCTGTTGCCACTACAAATGGCGAGAGATAGAGAAAAATGACAGCTCTTGACGCGTTCGTGTAACCTAGGCCCAAATAAATCAACAGAAATTCCCCGGCAAAAAGAAGGCCCGCTGCGATGCCCCACCAGAGTGTACCATCCCTCTCGAAAATAGATTCCCGGCGGGCGATCATCCATGCCAAAACCAGGATCGTAGCTCCGATGGAACGCGTAGCCGATTGCAGAATTGGGGAGATTCCCTGAGCGGCAATCTTTATAGCCACCTGTTGGAGACCCCAACTTGCGCAAAGAATGACGAGAATTATGACCGCCGTCAAATCGAGAGAGTTTTTCCTGTCAGCCATTTAATAGACCATGCTTGTTAGGGGCAAGCGAACTTTATTATAATGGATCAGTGTTAGCGCAGCGCTAACCATAATTCTAGAACAAAATTTTGAAAAAGCCAGTTTGCTAAAGAATCATTCGGGAATTAGACTTTAAAATGTAGCTAGTTGTTTTTGAGTCACTTCTGGTTATTGCACACTTGAGTGATTTCCGCCTATGGTAGTAGGTCGAAGTTTCTATAAGCCATACGTTGAAAACCTACGTGGGAGAAAAAATTATGGCAGGGAGATTTTTAGGAATTGATTGCGGTTCGGTCAGTCTAAATCTTTCCTTGATCAATAACGACACGGACCAGCCCATTTCGATATATCTTCGCACTCAGGGTAAACCACTTCAGGCTTTTGTTCAGGCCATGGACCAATTGTTGGAATCAGTGGGGTGTGACGCTAAGTTAATGGGTGCTGTTGTGACTGGAAGTGGGAGAGAGCTTCTTGCCGGAGCATTGGGAATCGAGACGGTAAACGAGATCACGGCGCATGCTGTGGGCGCCCATAAAATAAATTCCCGGATCAGGACTATCATTGAAATAGGTGGGCAGGATTCAAAATATATAAGAATTGAACCATCTACCAACAGTAGCTTGCCACGCATCCCAGTCTTCAGAATGAATGAAATTTGCGCTGCGGGCACGGGAGCGTTTCTGGACGAACAGGCAGAGCGATTGGGAATAGGAGTGGAATCGTTTGGGCCGATGGCTCTAGAGAGTAAAAAACCTGCTCCAATTGCTGGACGCTGTGCCGTGTTTGCGAAATCTGACATGATTCATCAGGCTCAGGAGGGGACACCGCTGACTGACATCTTGGCGGGACTGGCAGCAGCACTGGTGAGGAATTATTTGTCAACGCTCATAAAGGGGGACCGCCCAGTTCCTGTTGTATCGCTTCAAGGTGGTGTCATGAGGAATCTAGCGGTAGTTCATGCCTTTCGACAATCCTTGGGGCTTGTTCCGGAGGATATTATTGTCCCTCCACACTTCGACACACTGGGGGCTCTCGGATGCGCGCAACTTGCTTCTCAAAGGCCATTTAGGTCAGGGTTTGAACTAGGAAAGCTTATTCGGCTGGCCCAAGGGGCGATGAAAAGTCCCCCGGCACGATCTTTTTTTCAACCTTTGAAAAGAACATCGAACTCGGCGCCGTTTGAGACTGCTTCGGTTTCAGATCGGACCTCCTGGAAGGGTCCCTTGATTATGGGGCTGGATGTTGGCTCTGTGTCCGCCAAAGGAGTCGTGATCGATATCGAGGGTAATGTATTGGCTGAAGATTATCGACTGTCGATGTCCAAGCCACTGGCAGCGGTGTCGGAGGTACTGATTGCACTTATGGCCCATGGTTTGTATCCGGAAGTGATATCAGTTACTGGAAGCGGGCGGACCCTGGTAGGCAGACTTCTTGATGCGGATCTTATAGTGAATGAAATTTCAGCGCAATCCCGTTTTGCTCTGCAGCAGGATCCGGATGTGGATACAGTTGTGGAAATTGGGGGACAGGATTCAAAATGGATTGCGTTTGAGAATGGCCAAATGGTTGACTTTGAAATGAATCGCGTGTGCGCGGCTGGAACAGGCAGTTTTCTCATGGCACAGAGTCATCGACTGGGTCTTGAGATGGGGCCGGTGTTTTCTGATGCTGCGTTCGCTGCAAACAAACCTGCCGATTTGGGATGCCGTTGCACCGTTTTCATGGAATCGGACCTGATACATCATCAGAATAATGGAGCCTCATCGTCCGATCTGGCCGCGGGGGTTTGCATCAGCATAGTTCAAAACTATCTTGAAAAGGTCGCCAATAACAATGGATTAGGAACTAAAATTCTTTTCATGGGTGGTGTCGCGGCAACTCCTGCTGTTAAAGCCGCCTTTGAGCAGTACACTGGAAAAAGATT
The DNA here is from genome assembly GCA_049967315.1 of Desulfomonilaceae bacterium. Taxonomy (GTDB): domain Bacteria; phylum Desulfobacterota; class Desulfomonilia; order Desulfomonilales; family Desulfomonilaceae; genus CAJBEZ01. Next base: position 3,083 of record JBMFSZ010000273.1, on the reverse strand, counting down.
TAATGTTCCACCATTTTTTAGGGTTTCAGGAGCCTACGGAGCGGCGTTGCTCGCTCTGGACAAGGCAGTGAAAGGTGATGTCGAGCTCAAGAATCGTGAGACAATTGACTTTCACCCTGAGGATATAAGAAAGGATCAATTCTCCTGTGGGGGATGCGCTAATAAATGCAGGATCAGGAGGTACAAATTACAGGATAGGATCATATTCAACGGCGGCTTGTGCGATCGCTGGGAAGCCGAATCCCGATTGGCCGCAGCTGCTCATCAACAGGACCTTTTCTCATTGAGATCACGTTTACTTGAAAGCAGCGCGGGGATGGAGCAAGAATCAGATGAACGTTGGGCAATGATTAGATCACCCCAATACTATGAGTATTTCCCATTTTGGAGGGGGTTTCTAGCTGAACTCAGGATTTCCCTGATTGTGGCTCCTCCACCGGACAGGAAGCAGTTCGAAACCGGCTTAAACAGTCTACGTGTGGAAACATGCCTGCCTATAAAGGTAATGGCTGGCCAGATAAACAGTTTGGTCAAATCAGGATTTAACAAAATTTTCCACCCGGCGGTTCTAAGTGAGCGACCTCTTAACGAAGGGGAAAAATCCCTTGAGTACTGTCCTTATATTCAGGCTTCATCGCAATTTTTCAAGGGCGTATTTGATGTTGAGTGGATAGAACCGATTGTAAACGGCAGAATTGATCCTGATTCTTTCAAAAAGGAGCACATTCGGCTAGCTACGGCCCTAGGTTTTTCTCATGCCACGGCGGTGTCCGCCTATGAAAGAGGTATGGACGGATTATTGGAGTTTGAGTCGAAGTTGAGGCAGGAGGGCGAGGAATTTCTGAAATCTTTAAGCGAGGACGATAAAGCCTTGATTATTTTAGGTAAGCCTTACCACATGTCAGAGCCCTTTCTAAATATGAATCTGGGGAGCCTGCTCCAAAGGCTAGGGATCAAGGCCATATCAGGCGACCTGTTTCCTATCTCTCGAAGCAATCCTTCTCCCGTAATCTGGAAGTACCAGGCAAGAATGATACAGGTAGCTCGTGAAATAGCCGAAGATCAGAGGCTGTTTCCGGTATTCACAAGTTTTTTTGGATGTGGTCCTGATTCTTTCACTTTGCGTCACATCAGGGACGCTCTTTCCGGCAAACCCTTGCTCTCGCTGGAGATGGACGAACATTCATCACGGGCGGGATTAATTACCAGGATAGAAGCATTTTGGGACAGGGCGCTTAGGGAACGCCATAAAAAAAGGAGTGAATTAACAGATAATTCGGTTGCTGAATCGGATGATCATTCTTTGGCAGCAAGAAATGGTGATTTGTCTGGGGCCCAGGCAGAGACCACGAAGAAATCCAGTCCTAAATCGATTTATCTTCCTTACTGGGGTGATCACGTTTACGCTTTTGCCGCAGCTGCAATGTCTATTGGCATCGAAGCTAAAACTCTTCCCCCTCCTGATGAAGAATCTGAGAGACTTGGTAGACCTCACGTGGTAGGCGGCGAGTGCCATCCCTTTGTTTTAGTGCTCGGAGATTACTTGAAACTAGCCAAAACCATACCAGCAGACTCGGTAGATAAATCGAGATTTTACATGATTAACCCTGACGCATGCCGTCTCGGACAATTCCCGGTATACATCGAAAAAATTCGTCGAAGACTCGGCCTTTCTCTGGCGGTAATAGACGATATCAGGTTAGGGCTTGACGAATTCCAAATATCACAGATAGGCCATCAAAAGATGTTGCTACGTTTGTGGGAAGGACTTAATTCCTATGATTTGCTTTGCCGTCTGTTTTTCAATGTTCGGCCTTATGTAAAGGATCAGTTGGCTTTGGAAGTCGTTTATGATAGATGCCGCAACAAATTGTTCGAATCCTTGAAAAACGGTCGGGTTAGAGAAGGGTTGGAAGAAGCGCTTCATGAACTTTACCTCTTCCCCCTCGACAAGGAAACCCAGCGCCCTACCATAGTGGTTACTGGAGACTATTACACACGAGTCGTTCCGTTCGCTAACAATGATGTTTTTCGAGCAATCGAGGCGATCGGAGGATGTGTCATGTGCCCGCCGACGTTGTCAGACAGTTTTAAACTGGGGATAATGCGAGATTTCGTGTGGAGTCTGTTGAGTGGACGATCCAAAGAAGCTGCCCGTCATGGACTATTGTATACGTTGATGACTATTCTGGAACTTAATGTTAGAAGTTCAAAAACTGCCAGACGCTTAATCAGCAGTCCTATGGACCTTATGGGGCTAGGCATGTGGAGAACCGTTACAAATCATGCTCATACAAAATTGCCTGCCGGGATAACAGCCCCAATCGCCACTACCTTAAAAGATTTAGATTCAGGAGCAGACGGAGTGTTGAATCTCATAACGCTCAATTGTTCATACGGAACCGTAGTGACCGCCGCGTTGATCAGGGCCCTTAGAACGAGGCCTGAGATACCCATGCTGACACTCGTTTACGATGGATTGAAAAAAACGAACGAGAAAACCCGGATAGAAGCATTTATGGAACAAGCGCGCGACCACATGGAAAGGAGGCTCAAAAAGGAAAATGAGTCCCCTTCGGGTGCTACTTTGTGGCGTAGACTAAAGGTTCGTTAAATCTCCATTTGACCGTCTACAATTATAGCGTTTGCCAAAAATAATGTCCGATTGAACAGACGATTTTTCTCGCGTTTGGTTAAAGAATATGCTTTACCCAAGATATGTCACGTCACCCGAACATGCCCAATGCTGAGAATTGCTCGTTGGCAGAGCTGGATACCGCTGCGGGGGCCGCTGTCTCTCTCAGGAGTCACGTTCGGATGATGGCGATCAAGGCTTTGCTCGTGGGTATCAGCCACGACCAGGTGGCCAAGCTTTATGACACGACTCGGCGCAACCTTTGCCGGTGGATCGATCGGTTTAACACCAGTGGGATTGACGGACTCATACAAAAGGCCCGATCGGGTCGTCCAAGAAAGATCACTGCTGATAAGCGCACAAAATATATTGAACTTGTTCAGCGCCCGGATCAGGCCAATGAGACTCATTGGACAGGAAAGAAGTTTCACGGATATTTGACCAGACA
>JBMFSZ010000272.1:0-5355 GCA_049967315.1 Desulfomonilaceae bacterium | reverse complement strand
AAAGGGTTCGACCCACGTATGAGACAACTTGTAGGTTACAAACGCGCGCCGTTTCCCAAATGTCATTACATCATCCATGGTTTCAGGCCAACCTGCAATTAAGGCGTTTTTAGGGGTAGTTTCAACAAATTTGTACAAATTCAAATCGCTTGAGTAATCAAAAATCTCAATATGTCTCCCCTTGTAGCAGGCGAATACTAACAATGCCAGGACTATGGCGTACAAACGCAATCCGTTTAGCTTGATCTTTTCGAAAATAATTCTTAATGCTACGGCTAAACCGATACAATAAACGATGTTGAGCGTGTAATTCAAATACCGACGTGGTACGAACAGTTTGACCAATAGACATCTGGCCAATATGTAGAGCAGCAGAGATGCGACTATCAGAAATATCAGCCCTCGCAAACCTTTCCATTTCACCACAGATTGGTAATTCCATGTGGCGTAAGCGAATACTCCCATTACGATAATAACCATGATCCAACCCGCAATTGGACCCCAATATGGGAACGACAGGTTAAATATCCACGGTCTTACCAGTTCATAGAAAAATGATGGTTCGGGATACAGTTGATACCTGCCTAATTCTGAATATTCACTTCTCCCAATCATTTCTGTCCAGCTTATGAGATGCCCTGTACTGGACTGATACCAAATAACACTTGCTATCGTGAACACCACACCGCCGATCACAGGGATATTCAACACCAAAAGCTCCTTCAGAATCCCGATTGCGGTTTTTTGAGTTTGCTTTTCATAACTGCCTATTCCAGGGACATTGCAAAAATTTGGGAAAATCTTTGTAACAAGCGCCGGGCCAAATTTGGTGAGCATCATCATGCCGTGCGAACACAAACATAATAAGAACACATAGGGATTGAAAAATGGCTGAGCCAAAATCACCAATCCTGACAAAAAAAGTTTTTCCTGAGAGACCAGCAGCAAGTACAGAATCATCAAAGGAAGAACAAAACTACGCGATAATCCGCCACTCATCTGGTATTGAAAACCCGTGAACAGGAAGTAGGCAATAACTAGGAGAAAAGCAGTCAGGTTATCACCGAATATCTTCCCCCATTGGAACCAGAGGGCGGCGGTCACCACGAACAACATAAATGTCAAAATATTCGAGAAAATGAGAGGATCAAACCTGAAAGAAGCGATCCAGTATAAAGCCTTTACGCCTATCGGGACATAGGTTTGAGCGTAATTGGTCAAAAAATCGTTCTGAAACAATTGTGGATCTCGCCATCGCTCCATCCAGAAAATTTGTTGGCGAACATCATCATTGACTAAATATTTGTTTGACAGTATGTCAAAATTGCCGATGTAAAAAACAGCAGAGGCTATGACGATGATTAAAAGCAAAAAAGAGAACGATCTATTTAAATTTTTCAAATCTTAAATTAACCCCGCATCATCAAATCAAAATCTTCCAATGAAGGTAAGGCTGGAAATTGGGGGGTTACCCTAATACCGTAGCCGTACATACCTGTTTCGGTCAGAGGGATTTTGCCCTTAAACGTGAATTCACCATTCCCTGAGCCTGGATCGTTCACCGGATAAAGTCTCATTAGTTTTCTGTTTTTAAAATTTTCCCACAGGTCAATTGGCCCGTATGCCAATTCTACGTTCAGTTCCTCGGGGGCATGTCCAGCCGTATCTATCTTTACCTGAAATTCCACCGTCTTGCCTTTTAATCTTTCGGCATCATTTGAAACATGGATGTCACTTATCGAAATCCTAGCCCAATCGTCAGCTATTCTCTTTTTCCAGGCAACCAGATCTTTCAACAAAATGAAATTTGACTCGGAAAGCTTCTTGAAATTGGTGGCACACGGAACATAAGATGATTCCACATAGTCGGTGACCATTCTGTGCGAATTGAAAATAGGGCATATGGAGCTTAAAGATCTTTTAACTGCTCGTATCCATTCTCTTGGAATATCATCTATTCCACGTTCATAGAACAAAGGGGTAACACTATGTTCAAGCAAGTTATAAAGTTCTTTGCTCTCTATATCGTCCTGATAATCAAGGTTGTCATATTCTTCACCTGACCCTATAGCCCAGCCGTTATCACCCAAATAGCCTTCGTCCCACCAACCATCAAGCACACTCAGAGTCAAAGCCCCGTTAGCTGCGGCTTTCATTCCCGATGTGCCACAAGCCTCGAGCGGGCGTCGAGGATTGTTTAACCAGACATCCGCTCCCTGGACCATATAGCGAGCCACATTGATGTCGTAATCTTCTATGAACGCTACCCGACCTCGAAATGGCTCGGTCTTTATAATTTGAATAATGTCTTGAATAATTTTCTTGCCGCCGTTGTCTGCGGGATGAGCCTTACCTGCAAAGATGAACTGAACCGGCTTGTCGTTTTTGTTGAGTATGGCCGCTAACCTGTTCAGATCTCGAAAAATCAGACTAGCTCGTTTGTATGTAGCGAATCGTCTGGCGAAGCAAATGGTTAAAGCATTTGTGTTTAAAACACTGTACGCGTCTTCCACTTCAACTGAAGTCCCCCCTCGGGATCTTAACTGTTCAATCAACCTTCTGCGCGCAAAATAAATTAGTCTATTTCTGCAACGTTCATGAGTCCTCCAAAGTTCGGTGTCGGGTATGTACTGTATGCGCTGCCAAATTTTCTCGTTATCGGGATCCTCAGTCCAACCCGGACCAAGGTACCGATCATACAATCGCGAGAGATCCCTGGATATGTAAGAAGGTATATGAACTCCATTGGTAATATAACCGATGGGGACGTCTTCTTTGTCCACTGTTGGCCAAACATCTTTCCACATGTCTCTGGCGACTCGACCATGTAAACGGCTAACGCCGTTGGCCTTTGAAGCGAGTCTCAATCCCAGAACTGGCATCCAAAATGACTCATTTTTATCCTCAGGGTGCTTTCTCCCTATTGCGAGAAATTCCTCGAAGTTTAAACCTATCTTTTCAACATGATTCCGGAAATATTTTTCCATCAAACCTCTATCAAATACATCGTTACCAGCCGGCACAGGAGTATGAACAGTCAGAATGCTCTGACTTTGGACTATCTGTTGTGCTTCATCCAGAGATAAAGTTTCTTCTTCCACAAAATAGCGAATACGTTCTAGAAGAGTGAAAGCCGCATGACCCTCATTTAAATGGAACACTGAAGGTTTTAATCCAAGGGCTTGCAAAGCTCTAGCGCCGCCAATCCCTAATAATATCTCCTGTCTGATACGCATCTCCGTGTCACCACCATATAACTGAGCCGTAACAGTTCTGAAAAGCGGTGAATTTTCCGGAATATCCGTGTCAAGAAGATAAAGAGGCACTCGACCAACATTAACTTTTAAAACTCTAAAATAGAGGGTTTCACCAGCCAGATCTACATTGAGAATCAATGGGTTGCCAGATGGATCAAGCTGCTTTTCAAGAGGCAGTGTGTCAAACTGAGTTTTAGGATAAAATTCCTGTTGCCATCCGTCAGCCGTCAGCCGTTGCTTAAAGTAGCCTTCCTGATACATTAACCCGATTCCGACCAAAGGAAGGTTCAAGTCGCTAGAGGATTTAAGATGGTCACCGGCAAGTAAGCCGAGACCACCGGAGTAGATAGGTAGCGACTCAGTCAATCCGAATTCCAGAGAGAAATAGGCAATAACAAAATCAATCGGTCGCGCCAGTCGGTAAGCATATTTCTTTGCGCGTTTGATGTAAGAGCGAAATCGTTGGCAGACTCTTTCGGCGTGTGCAAGGTATCCCTCATCCTCCTGAATTTCTTTTAAACGTTGCCGCGACAAACGGATCAACGACCAGAGCGGATTGTGACCACCTTCTCTCCATAGCCTCTCATCCAAATGGTCGAACAGTTCTACGGCGTCCAGGTTCCACGAAAACCACAAATTATTGGCAATTTCCCGCAAGTTCTCGAGGTCTCCCTCCATAGGGGGAACAACGACGTATTTTCTTAAGATCATTCGATATCCTCTTTTTGCAGTTATTATGTCATTGCTGATCGAACAACCGGATTCTGAAACGGCGCCAAGATCAAAAATTTTCTATTTGCGGTGAAGAAGATAACACGTTGGAGCATTAATCCAAATATCAAAACCTAAAGCATTAAAGCATGATTTGAGTGGTAAGGTTTTTGGCTCGCAATATGTATGGCGAAAGAGACTCCTGACTACTTTCGAAAAGCATACATCGCAAAAAAGTTGACTGAAAAGCTCTGTATGGGTAAGCATAACAATGAAGAGAATGTTAAAATTCCGAGGCGCGGTATCTTTTAATCAGGATATTGACGCGTACATCATCATTTTTTGTCGAAAACAAAAGGTAAAATCCAGCGGCACCTGTTTGAATGGTTACAAATCTCAGGGATTACTAAATAATATCCCAGAAAAAGGGGACTATCAAAATGGCCGGATCTGAAATCCTTCAGGACAAACTAATTCTTGCAGTCGATGACGAAGAAGATGTTCTAGACATCATTGAAGAGGAACTCTCTGAATCAGCAAATGTGACATTGCATCGGGCTACAAGTTTTGAGAAAGCCCAACAATATCTCGTTTCTTACACGTATGATCTAGTAATACTCGATATCATGGGGGTTAGGGGATTCGAACTTCTTCAGATTGCGACAAACGCGGGATTTCCAACGGTAATGTTAACTGCTCACGCGTTTACCCCGGAAGCTTTAAAGAAATCAATTGAACTAGGGGCGCGCGCTTACCTTCCAAAGGAAAAACTCGGGTCCTTGGTTCCGTTCCTGGAAGATGTATTGAAGATGAATTACACATCTACTTGGAAAAAGGCTCTGGATCAGGTAGGCCATTTGTTCAACAAAAAATTCGGGTCGGATTGGAGAAAATCTGAACAGGAATTCTGGGAAGAATTTGAGAAGAAAACTACCGTTGATGATGGAGCGATACTTAAGTGAACCTGATTTTCCTGAGGGTTTTATCCTCTGGGAATCAGGAAAAATGGCTGCGCGAGTCGCTTATAAAAAATTAGATAGTTTGTTCAGCTTGAGCTTGATTCAAACTTTCTCATGGAACATTTTGTTCATATCGGTCTGATGTTAGACATCAGGATAATCAGTTTTAGTCTCAATAAAATTTTCGACGATTCCCATTTTTTTGCGTACTCTGTCAATGTCTCAAAGGGGATGAAACACGTTGCGCCCAACATTTGAAAACTGTTTAGGCCGGTATTCGCCAAAAGATGTTTGACACACGAATCAATTTAAGGTTTTGATTATAAGATAATTTGCGGGTTTAACCAGGAGATAGTCGATGAAAGAAGTTGTTATTGTTTCAGGGTGCAGGACCGCTATAGGATCTTTTGGCGGTACCCTGCGAGATA
>JBMFSZ010000271.1:0-5412 GCA_049967315.1 Desulfomonilaceae bacterium | reverse complement strand
AGCGCAGATACGAACGCGATCCAGCTCGAAACTATTATTACAGCGCTACGTTTTCCAGGTCTGACTATGTAATAAAATGTGACAATGGTCGTAGCGATTGCCAAAATCAATCCCAGACTGCCCAGATTGGGAACTTTCAATGTAGAATGTGGGAGGCTATCAGTAAGCAATGCTATTTTGATCACGAACCATATACAGAGATCGGCGGGGCATATCAAATAACCGCCAATTACCGGACTTAACGCCCCAATGAGAGAGGTGCCCAGCCCTATTGATAAGCCCATAGTGAGAGCAAAATCAGAAATCAGATTAGCCGGGATCGAGTAAATCGGAACCGAGTGAAATAGGTGAATGAGTAAAGGGGTTATTGCCACTGTTGCCGCAAGAGAACTGACCACAAGCGAAATAACGGGTCGTTTGATCAAGTCCAAAGACGCTAAAATTTTTGTCCAGCGACTGGTAGATTTTTTATCGGCGTTGTTTTGCTGACCGGCCACCCATGCGGATTCCGAATGGAATAGTGGGCTTTGAACGATTAGCAATATACCTGCTACAGCGGCAAACGATAGCTGAAAACTTGGTGTAAAGATGGATAGAGGATAGAAAAGCAGAATAATGATGGCCGATACGGCTAGACTGTTTAACGAGTCCCAGCGACGCTCGAAAATCATAGAGACAGCAAGGGCTATCCCTACTATCCCGGCCCTCATCGCCGGTGGTTTTAAACCTACCAGCAGACAGTAAACGCTTATAGCCGGAATGCAAAAAATCCCTGCGATCTTGGGAAGCGGCGCCCAAAGCATGATGTTAGGGGCCATCCTTATCAAGGTTTTAACCAGGAAGAAAGTCATGACCGCTACTATAGTTACATGGGAGCCTGACGCTGAAAGCATGTGAATCAAACCACTGTTAGAAAAAGCTTTATTGAGTTCGCCACTGATTTCTGCGCGATCACCCAAAATAATTCCCTTGTGAATGGCCTTTATAGCGTTTGCGTCGTTGGAGCCGAAGAATTTTCCAGCATGGGTCTCAATGAAGTCCGACATTGATGAGCGAAGTCTTGAGAGTATCGCGGAAGGGGAATATGTTGATCCAGCTTTTAACACGACTATGGCGTCCGGACCGCGTGTATTGACCAACCATCCGATGCCTTCATTTCTGCAATCTGTCTCCCAGTCATATTCTCCGGGGTTACCACGATTCACTGGAACCCGTATGCTTGAACGAAACGAAATTCTATCACCCGATAGTACAGGGGTATGGTTTTCCCTGAGATTCAATCTGCCGTAGCCGGAGAGATATTCATGCGCCTGGTCGAGATACCCTGATTTTAGTAGTAGGATTCTATGCCCGTAATTACTTCCCAAAACGCGCACGACAGTTGCCTGGACCACTTGTTTTTTGGGACATGTGAAACGGGAGCAGCCAGTTCGCGAGGAATCCACGGTGGCCGAAAAACCTATCAAAGCGAATGCTAACAAAACGCATAGCCATGTCAGAATCAAACGCCTAAATATGAACGCTCCCGCCATCACCATCAGGGATGAAAGTAACCCCATCAAAATTTGGTAATTTGACGTATCGGACCGTTGCTCGCCCAAGAGTATGCCAATCACCAGCCCTATCAGAGCAAAAAAAGCTGGACGTGCAGCGACCCATTCCCCTAGAAATTCTTCAATTTTGAGCATTGTTAACGTATTTTATGTTTTGTGTTAAAGGATGTTAAATTAAAAAAATTAATAATATTTAACAGTTTTAGAAAAAATCTACTGATTTTTCTGAGGATCCTGAATAAATCCTTGATCCTTATGACCCGTGATGATAATCCAAATGTAACGATTTCGCACGAACAAATCGTAGGCCTTCAAAGGAATCGGTTCTTGCTCATTGTGATATAATAAATTATTAGATTAGAAAGAATTAAAGTTTCGTTACCAGGTTAGTGAGGCTTGCTTCGTTTTAAACGGGAAGGTTTTAAAAAGTTATGGAATCTTTTGGATCATACCTTAAAGGACTAAGACAAGAAAAAGGTAAGACTCTGGAAGATATTTCTGTCAGTACCAAAATTGCGTCGACCAATCTCGATTTCCTTGAACACGATCGATACGATCTCTTACCCCCCGTCGTGTTTGTCAAAGGATTTGTCAGATCCTACGCGAAAGAACTAGGAATTGACCCGGAAGAAGCAGTCAAGATGCTCGAAAATTTTGTCTCAACTCGACAGTCTGAACCTTGCCTTGATGATAAACTCCAGCCTGTTAACAACGGAACCTCTCAAAGTTTGGCATTTGTCCAAAACATTTGGTTCACCAGAGTCCTCACCGTTGCTGGTTTTCTTTCTCTTTTGATTCTAATTTTAACCGGTGTGACCAGGGTCTTTTTTGATGGTGACAAAAAATCGCGAGCTTCGGTCATCGAATCTGGCTTTTCACTCAGCGCGCATTCCAGCCACTCGGAAAAATCATCTCCTTCTTTAACGAATGTTCAACCATCGCAAACCGGGAAAAAGGTTTTGGAAATTAAAGCCATAGCTAATTCCTGGATTCGTGTGGAACCTGATACAGGTCCTGCAGAAGAAATAATAATGTCTCCAGGAGACATACAGGTTTTTACCGCAAAAAACAGCTTTAGGGTTATAACGGGAAATGCCGGCGGCATAAGACTCAGATTTGATGGCCGGGTAATGCCGGTTCTCGGGAAATCAAACCAGACCCTAGCGTTAACTCTACCTTAACTAATTAAAGATATTAATCGGTCAGGAGAATTAATGTCTCGAAAAGAAATAAAACTCCTTCTAGTCGTTCCTATAACGAATCAGGACGATCTGAATTTTGTTGTAGAAGCAGAGGAATGGCACACTGTTCAAGATATTTTTAAGAAAACTGGAACATCCTTTCTCCGTGACTGGAATGGCAATTATGTCGTGGACTTGGATGAAATTCCGTGGAAAGCGACTTCGGAAGAGCTCAATTCCCTTGAAATCATAGAAGGCAAAGTGATTACTATCACTGAATCCAAATATAAGATCTCTTCGCCCAAGAAGCTTTATAGAGATAAACAATCCGTATATGTGCTTGAAACAGACGTGGCAGATTTGTTCTATTAGATTTCTAATCTGTTTCTAACACGTAGGAATTAAAATATTTGTAGTGGTCGTAAGCAAACAGTAAAAAAACGGGGGAAAATGACGATGAAGAATAACAAGGCTCGGTTCAGGCAGCAGAAAAGGCTTACGGCTTTGAAAAGACGTCGGAGGGTATCGGTATTGTTCCAAAATCGCGGAATTGAAAATGAGGGAAGTTTTTACCCCTCAACAAGTTATTTCAGTCGGATGGAATCTAAAATGGACGCAACTCACGAATAATGCCGCTTGATCAAGGGGCTTTTCATCACAGTTTGGCAACAAGCTAAACCACCAACATATCCAGAAAAATAGTAAAGACTTGGCTCAATCTAGCTTAGTGATCAAACCGAAAGTGTGAATCATCGCTCCGTGCTAACAGGAGCGATGTAGACTTTCACATATCATTTGTAATCAGCAACATTTATGCCCATCTTGGCTATCTGGCGTGTTAGCGCAAAGCGAGATATACCTAATAATTTCGCTGCAGGCTGAACCTTTCCTTTGGTCTTGCGAAGCGCATTCTCAATGTAATTCATCTCAAGATCTTTTGAGACGTCTGGAAGCGTACGTAAAACAACAGATTGATTTTCATGCTGTAGTCTCTCGGAATGCATGTTTATAAGATCTTTGAGTGATTGAAATAATGTCCGGTATCTGTTTTCACTCTCTCGAAGTGCGTCTTCCGCCTGTTTCCGCTCCGTAATATCCTGAAATGTCCCGACAATCTGAGGAAGGTCTCCATCTTCAACCCTCAACAACCCTCTAACTTCGCACCATATGTGTTTTCCATTTCTGGTTATGACCTCTGCTTCCACATTGAACGGTTCACTCTGTTCGACAGCTTTAATCAAAGCTTCCCGTAAAATGGATCTGTAAGGTGGCGCATAAAATTTCAAACCATCTTCCATGCAGGGTTTGTAATCTAGCGGCGCTTCAACTATGTTGTAGACGCCTTCCGTCCAATTTACACTATCGGCGATAGGATTTACCTTCCAGCCTCCTATGCGGGCGATCTTCTCCGTATGGCGCAGGAACCGCTCGCTGTTCCGAAGCTTTTCCTCTGTCAGTTTCCTCTCAGTGATGTCCTCTACAAAACCTTCTATTGTTCCATCTGTTCCAGGAATTACACGAAAGCCCACCCTTCCAACAAATATTGAGCTATCCTTACGAAAATACTTTACTTCTCCAGCAAACCATCTGCCGGGTGAGTCTGCGGCTTTGGCTGCAAAATCAACTCTGACCTGGGGATTGACATACATTACGTCAGGCACAGATGTTTGATTGACAAGTGAGATCAATTCTTGCGGGGATTCATACCCGAATATGCGAGCCAGCGTGGGATTGCAGTCAATAATTTTGCCATCAAAGGTGGAATGGATTATTCCTACCGGGGCATGGTCAAAGATGTTTCTATATCTTTCCTCCTGAACAAGTCTCGCTCTTTCAGCCTTGTAGCTTTGTGAAACATCGCGGAAGCTCCAGATCCTTCCCACGATTTTGTCCCCCATCTTCAATGGTCGAGTTTGCCTTTCAAAAACTCTCCCATCCAAAGAATTTAAAGTGTCATAGCCAACCTTTTGTGGCTGGCTATAAAATTCTCTAACTCTGTCAAGGAAACCCTGTGGATCTTCAAACTGATTCTGGATATAGTTCAGAATGATTTCATGATCTTCATTTGTCATGACCTCTGGGGGAATTTCCCACTGTCGTTCGAACTGACGGTTGTGAAGTATCATTTTGCCGGCAAGGTCAACAACCAGCACGCCATCTGTGACAGAGTCCAATGTCGATTGTAAAAGAGATACTATTAGTTCATTATTAGCTGCAGACACAAAAGTCTCCTGTATTATTAATAATTTACAAAATATGGTGGTTCAGTGTGGGAATTGCCTTTACCCACAAACCCAACAAATTGACCAAGATAATAAAGATAAGCTCAAGCAATTTCAATCAAGTCCAATGCTATAAGTATGTTAAGCTCTGTCTCACGCATAAGGCACGCCCACTGCGGTGCTAATTCATATAAAAGGCTCCCTAAGACTTAAAAACAAAAAATAGGGTCCATTAGCCTGACCCGAGGCCTCCGCTATCGAATCAGAGAAGTCGGCGGCAGCAGTTTGGATTTAACGATTAACCATAAGGTGAAAATTACTCTTGAACTCTCAAATCTCTGTCTCAAAGGATGCTGATTATCAGTTATCAGGTTTTTTTGCCGTAGCGCTTGCAAGCGAAATCGCTCATTTGGATTACGTGCAACGATCCGATTTTGTTGAATCTGTTTGCGCGAG
>JBMFSZ010000270.1:0-5426 GCA_049967315.1 Desulfomonilaceae bacterium | reverse complement strand
GCGAATATCTGCATTATATCCCTAAAATCCTTATCGCTCTTTTTCATGATGTCATAAACAAGTTCATGGTCTATATCTAAGTACTCATGGCCCAAAATGTTTCTAAATCCTGTCATTCTCATCCAACGTTGTTCGAGGTCTTTCGACAAATACCCGTGTTCGGCTAGCAACCTGGGAATGTCACTTTGCCAACTCACTTCTCCGAGTTCCAGGTCAGCTACTACATGATTGCCGAGATCATTTATAGTCTCGATAGCAACCTGTAAAAAACGTTCAGCGGCCCCATATCGCTCCGGCTCTGCGATAAATTCCTCATAGCTATATTGGCTAAGCCGACTCAGGATACGCAGATATTCTTCAAGTTTATTGATTCTCTTGCGCAGGATTTCAATGTTTACCATCAAGGATTCTCCTTTTCAAAGCTTCCCTTTGAACCTTGAGATAGGGCAAAAAATCAAAATACTGTCGCAATATTCTCGAATAATATTCACCTTTGTCAAAGTCACCCCTCTGATAGATGACCTTGTTGTGCTTTACAATTTCGGATCTCAAAACGATGTCTTCAACATCAAGGAACACTAAATCTACGTCACAAAAACCAAGCATTGCGAGATCTGCCAGGATGTCGAGCTTCCTTTCACGCAGTGAAGGGCTACGGGTCACAATGCCGAGATCCAGGTCACTCCCGGCCTTCATTTTTCCTATGGCAAAGGATCCAAAAAGATAGACGGCCTGTATCTCGGGGTATTTTTGAAAAACACCCTTAAGAGCGCCTAGTTCAGGAATTTTTTTTTTGACCGAATCAATCAATAGGCAATCCTCGATGTTCAAAGACTGACAGATTTTTACCATGAAAGGCAATATCACGGTCAATATTTCTGCACATTTCGGAAATTAACAATTTCGAACAAAAAAATAAGTTGCTTTAGCAAAAACGGTGATGTAGTTATTTTAACTAATAAACATCATGCCTTTTACAAATGAGGCAAACAGGGGGGGGACGAATGACACACCACAATCTTATCTCAGAATTCAACAAAATTTACTACAACGCCGAAAACAGCACATGGAAAAGCACACAGTGGCTCGGTGTACCGATCCAGAAATTTCCTACAGATCTCTGGATTTATCAGGAGCTTATTTACAGACTCAGACCTGATCTAATTATAGAAACGGGTACGCTATACGGAGGGTCAGCGTTATTCCTCGCTTCTATGCTTGAAGCAGTCGGCCACGGCAGGATCATTTCCGTAGACATAAATGACGGCCCCGAAGAGGAAAAGCCTCGGCCATGTCACAAAAGGCTAAAGTACATCAAGGGCTCTTCTACGGACGAAATTGTACTATTAAAGTTAAAAGAAGAATCGGAGGGACTCGATACAGTGATGGTGATTCTGGATTCGGATCATTCCAGGGAACATGTCCTTGCCGAATTGAACTGCTTGAAAGACATGGTAACTCCGGGAAGCTACCTGATAGTCGAGGATACCAATATCAATGGAAATCCAGTCCTTCCAGAATTTGGGCCTGGTCCTATGGAAGCCGTCCGGGAATTTCTGGTGAACAACGACGAATTTATTGTGGACAAGTCAATGGAGAGGCTCATGCTGACGGCAAATCCTGGTGGATATTTGAGGAAAAAATTGTCAGCGCCAACCAATAATTACTTGAAGCAGTGATATGGACGCATTTATTCTGGCGGGGTAGATTTGCTATCTCCGCCAAGAAGATCAAATACCATATAGCCGTTGGACGCAAAGGCCGGTTGATTCAGTACATCATCCGGCCACGAAAGCAAATCTCCCGGGTGAGCCAAATACCATCGCAGGTCATAAGACGAGGCTATTTTGTGGATGCAATGGGCAGTCGTACAATTTTTCAATTCCTCATGCGCAATTTTTCGGAGATCCACAAGGCTCTGACCTGAGCCGAACTTTGATACGAATTTGTGGTACGGAGAGGACAAAAATGGCCGGCGTTCACTTACTGCCGTTATCAAATTCAGGAAACCATCTTGCCTTGAATCCAGAAAGATCTCCCCTAACCTGCTATTGCGCCTTATAAAATCAGCCGATTCCCATAGCCCTATATCTATGACAAAATTCTGGTGGCGGCGGGCACATGGCCCTATATTGAGGACATTTTTCCCAAAATGCCAGGGAATCATCACTAGCCCTAGAGTTACCGTCACGAGAGCCGCTTTTTTGGAGAAGGCTCGCAATAACAGCTTTGAGTTCCCAGGCGCATCCTGAACGTGCCTCTGACTCAAAGACAAAACCTGGTGTTTCTTATAGGCCGACCTATCCAACGCCCGGGGTTTTTGGAGGTCCGTTGTGAAAAGCAGGGAACCAAACCTCCCTGCCAACCAGATGACAAATATATAATATGCGACATGAAAGGGCCGATGATGGAATTCATCCAGATTGCCATATTCGTTGGATGGGATGAACAACACGAGCATGGTCCAAGTGGCGATACAGAGAAAAGGCAGAGTGTCGGTAAAATCTAACCGTTTTTTAACGCCGAGATGAACCGCCAAAAATATTCCTGCTATCAATAATGGTCCTAAGGTGGCGAACCATAACAGTATAGTCCCAGCCAGCAGATCATCCCATAAGTTTCCGGTTCTCTGAGTCAATCCGAACACCCATGAATAAATCTTGAAGTCGTTCGGGGAAGCCCCGGAAAAAATTCCCCGAAAGAACTCCAAAACCCAAGGCGCTGTGGAAGAAAAATACTTCAGATTGATCCCGACCAAAATCATTGCCAGAGCAAGAATGACCACGAAACATATTCCCAGGGCTCTTTTAATTGTGGCGAAGCCTTGGAAAAACAATACAAACCAGAGAAATGCAACTGGCAAAATGATCACAAACACGTGGACCTTGAACATAAAAAGAGTCAGAATTGGAAAAAAACCGCAGGCAACAAGGTTACGATCTCCTTTCCCTATGCCCTGCCCTATCAAAGACAAACCTATCGCCGCTATCGCTTCCGCGTAATAAAGGGCTGCGCCAGTTTGTCCCAGAAAATGGTAGCTGAAGTACCCCAAACCGCATCCATACATGTATGGATCTGGGAGAAAGCTTATGGCGAAAGCGCATGCTATTCCTGCCTTATTTCCCCATAAGCCGTTCCCTAAAGCGAACGCTCCAAGGCTGGACAGGATTGCCCCAAGGGGGAGCCAGAACGCTGTCGAAATGTTAATGGATGAAATGTCAGTAAGAGACCTCACGACTACGGCAAACATGTAAGAGCCGTAATGATACGGAGGCAGAGAAACACCGGACATCAAGGCAAATTCCTGATGAATTCCAAGTCTTGAACATTCATACAATCGCTGAATTATCGAGGCATGAACAAAATGGTCAGACCACGGCAGAAATATAACGGAACCAGGTTCAACGATTTTTTGAATGATTCCTGTTTGACTCCAGAGAGACATCGCCAAAACAGTTTCTGACAACAACCAGAAGTTGGACAAATTGAGGCTTAAGACGTCGAAAACCTTAGATCTGTAAATCAAAAAACACAAAGGCAGGGCCAGCCATAAGGTTAGTGCCGGCCAAATCAAAAGATTTGAGGGGGAGAAAAAGGCCCATACGGAAAGCCACAGGCTTGTCAACCAAAAGCCGGTAATAAGGCATGACTCTATCGTAATCCAACTGTAGTCAGGGACCTTAAATATCATCAAATAGAGCCGCCCCCAGAAAACACACGTCAATGGAATCGAGATCAAGTAAGCAATGCCAATAACGCCCGGTTTTTGGCCGCATATTCCAAGATTCGTTATTAAACTGGCGCCAATCAGTATTGAATACAGAATTGTCAGGGCAATTGATCCGATGGATCTTGTTTGCATTTCCCCCCCAAGGGCCAGTCTGACGATCGCATCACACAGGCCGGCTTTTAGGCAGTTCAGTTCATGGATTCCCGTATCCAGGTCAAACGGTCCTTGATCAGCCCGCCAATAGCGTCAATTGAATACTCGTTGGCCATTCTCGCTTTCGCCAGCGATCCAACAGCCTGAGCGTGTTGCTGATTTCCAACGACGTAGCTCATCAACTCTGCAGCGTGATTGCAGTCCGGTTCCGCCCAACATCCTGCGTTCTTGTAAGGACCATCTTTTAAAGATATTTCTACAAGATCATGTTTTACCGGGAACGAATTGGTACTGTCCATGAACTCCATGTTTCCAGACCAACCAGTTGCGACAACAGGTTTACCAAGGCTCATGGCCTCAGCTATCGGTAGGCCAAATCCTTCCGAACGATGGAGAGACACATAACAGTCAGTGACCGATATCAATGCAGTTACCGAAGACCTGTCCATGTAATCGTCAATGACAACTATCGATCTACTATTTGTTGTTTTTTCCAGGATATTCTTTCTTATTTCCGGATGGTACCAGGAATTACTGATTTTTACCACAAGCCCAACATCTTTGGGGTCAGGACCAAAGGCTTTAACAAATGCGTCGATTGCGCCTAAAGGGTTTTTCCGTTCGGGCACGCTAAGAAAATCGGCCATGGTCAGGAACAGGAAAGCTCCTTCAGGCAGTCCCAAACTGGATCTCGAGATGTTTAGATTTGGGTTTAGGTTGATGGAGTGCGGAATTTTCATGACTGGTTTTGGAGATTTTCTCATGATTACATCCCGGCAAAATTCCGAAGCCGTCCAAATTTCATCATAACATTCGAAGGATCTGAGGAACTCGGAAGGGAACTCGGTTGTTTCCCAAACCCAGTAACCAATGTTGTAGCGTGCCGAAAAAAAGTGTGGCCCCAATGTGCGTAACAGAGTGGGTGTTTGATCAGCGTTAACATGCGCGACGTTTACAGAATGTCTGGACGTATTGTAGTGATCCAGAGGCATTGGTTCCTGTTTTCTGGAACTACAGCCATGCGTGAAGTTGATAGCGCTTAGGGGGATACCTGCCGCAGCAGCAGCGCGAATCGTTGATCGTGCAGACTCTCCCATTCCAGATTCAGCGCCTAAGTATCCTATAACATTTAGACCGTGGTCCTCTTCAGATATCTTTGCCCAGGATTTTGGAGCGCTAGTGGTCATGCTACTAAACGAACTCAGGAGACTATCATTTAAAGCTGCACGAATTTTGTGGCAACGATCCATACCGAGGATCCTTTTTGCCACAGATACTGACTTGGCTATCCCAAACCTTAAAATTTGGCTCAGAAGGGATGAGAATGTTGATTTGGACTCCTGGATGTTAGCCGAGGTGTGTTGAGGCCTTGCAAATTGAGCCGCCTTAATAAGTATTTTATTACAGGCTGAACGAGGCAACTCTTTTAGTTTCCGTCTGGGTTTGGGCGCCTTTGCCAGGTCTTTTCGAATACTTTCAGTGAAGATATTGTCCAGACCATATTCCAGCGCCGCATTTCTGACAAACCACTCGCTCAGTCCAA
>JBMFSZ010000269.1:0-5434 GCA_049967315.1 Desulfomonilaceae bacterium | reverse complement strand
AATAAGGGGAGCCAATCCGGAGGTTGATACCGTAATCCTTCGCCATGAAATTTGAGGTCCGTTAGAATTGGAAAATATTTTTATGGCCCTGACAGTATTATCAAAATTTGCCAACGGCTCCCCCATGCCCATAAGAACCACATTAGTGATTGCCGATCCTGGAATTTGCCGTCTAACCTCAAGCAGTTGACCAACAATTTCTCCGGCCGTCAAGTTCCTGGTCAATCCCATTTGGCTGGTACGACAGATCCTGCAACCCATAGCGCAACCAACCTGGGTGGAGACACACAAAGTGTCGTGGTCTTCAGATGGTATATATACCGACTCAATTTTTGTCCCATCCCCAAGACCCAAAAGGAACTTTTTTACTCCGTCCTCCGATTCTACTGTTTGTAAGGTGGAAAGCCTTCCTATCAGCGATGACTCTGCCAGGTTTTGTCGGAGATCTTTGGAAAGGTTGGTCATCGGTTCGAAAGAAACACACAGTCCCTGGTGTATCCATCGCATGATCTGGGCAGCTCTGTACTTTGGCTGCCCTAACCTCTCAATAAACGACTGTGTTTCCTCCAGAGTCATCCCTGCGAGGTCTGCCCGATCATTCATCCCTAAGCTTTTTGCTATTTCTGTCAGAATATTTCTATCCCACTAAAGAAGTGCCCGATCTCAAATTTCGCGCTTTCTTCAGAATCAGACCCATGGACGATATTGTTTTGTTTGCTATCAGCCCACTTTGATCTTATCGTGCCTGGATCCGCTTCAGCCGGATCAGTGGCCCCCATCAGTTCCCGGTTACGTTTTATAACGTCTTCGCCTTCCAAAACCATTAACACAACTGGACCGGACGTCATGAACTCAACCAATTCCGGGAAGAAAGGTCGATCCTTGTGGACATAATAAAAGCCCTCTGCCTCTTGTCTATTGAGACGTTTCATCTTCATAGCGGCTACACGAAAACCAGCCGCTTCAAAAACTTTAATTATTTCACCGATAAGGTTTTTGGCCACCCCATCAGGTTTGATTATTGAGAGAGTTTTTTGCATTTACCATTCCTCTTTGACGTTATAAATTTTTAAATAGAAAATCTATCACAGGCAGGGTTGTGTTTCCAGACCACTTAGGATAATTGTTGATTATTCAAAAAACAATGAGAGATGACCGATGAAGCTGAGAAAATCAATTTTGTTTTGTATCGTTGCTTTGATGGAGACCCTGTTACTCCCAATCGGCACGTCGGCCGACGTTGATGTAAAGCTCCCAAAACCGGCTCTTACAAGTAAGATGTCTGTAGAAACAGGCATGCTCAGAAAAAAATCGGTGCGGCATTTTTCCGCAGCGCCCTTGAGTCTGGAACAGGTTTCCCAGTTATTGTGGGCGGCCAACGGCGCTTTGCCAGTCGAGGCGATAAGTGGAGCTACCGTGAAGACATTACCATCGGCCGGTGGAATATATCCACTCGAAATATTTTTGTTGACAGGCAGTGGGACGGTTAAAGGTTTGGCGCCGGGAGTCTACAGTTATAACTCAACGAGTAACAGTCTTGCTCAAATATCAAAGGATGACGTCAGGGTAGCAGTGGCTCAGGCGGCTTTGTCGCAACTGTGGCTGGCAAACGCCCCAATTATGGTTGTGATCGGCGGGGCTTTTGCCAAAACAACCGCAAAATATGGTAACAGGGGAATACAGTACGTTTACATGGAATCGGGGGCGTCAAACCAGAACCTGTATCTCCAGGCGGAAGCTCTTGGCCTCAGGTTAGGAACAGTGGGCGCCTTCAATGAAGCAGGGGTTTCTTCCGCTATGAAAATTCCGTCCGGTATTACTCCATTACTTATAGTAGCAATTGGGAAATAGTTAGCACGGGCTATTTTGAAAAATAGGCTCTTTATCAAAAGCCGCTAATTCTCGTCTTATAGAAGTGCTCTTTGTCCTTGACATAAACCGAAATCTATATAATGTTCAATGATACACTAGTATTTTCCATTCTAAAGTGTTCGCTAATCATTCTAAGGAGGTAGGTGGATGGACTGGGTTGTTTATGTCGCCCTAATATGTGGGGCTGCAGGAGTGGCCTATAGCCTGATTACAGCGGGTTGGGTCTTCAAACAGGACGCGGGAAATGAGCGAATGAAGGAAATTTCCAGCTATGTCGCTGAAGGCGCTATGGCGTATTTGACCCGTCAGTATAAGGTTGTGGCCATTATCGCCGCCATTTTGTTCGTTATTTTATGGTTGTCTCTGGGTATAATGCCGGCTATTGGGTTCGTGATCGGATTGGTCGGTTCGGCCTTGGCCGGTTTTCTGGGCATGAAAGTTTCCGTTAACGCGAACGTGCGCGTTGCCGCCGCCGCCAGTAAAAGCCTTGCCGACGCAATGGCTGTGGCGTTCAAGGGTGGCTCCGTGACTGGTATCGTTGTTACCGGTCTTGCTCTGCTTGGTGTCTCAGGTTTTTACATGGTAGCCAGAGGACATGATCCTGACGCTCACAAAATCTTTACGGCGTTGGTTGGCCTGGGCTTCGGAAGTTCACTCATGAGCGTGTTCGCACGTGTGGGTGGAGGTATCTATACCAAAGCCGCGGACGTTGGCGCCGACCTCATCGGTAAAGTCGAAGCGGATCTTCCGGAAGACGACCCCCGTAACGCTGGTGTCATCGCCGACAACGTTGGTGACAACGTTGGTGACTGCGCCGGTATGGCTGCCGACCTTTATGAAACTTACACCGTTACAATAGTGGCGGCGATGTTACTCGGTAGCACCATTTATGGCATGGCCACTCCCGCTTTCTTCATGCCGTTACTTATTGGTGGTGTGGCGATCATTGCTTCCATTATCGGAACCTTTTTCGTCAAAATTAATAGGTCACAGAACGAAAAAGATGTGTACATCATGGGCGCCCTTTACAAAGGGATGGCCGTCGCAGGTATTCTGGCCGCAATCGCTTTTTATTTTGTCGCTGGATATCTCCCCTTGGGCAAACCGCTTGCCACAAGCTATATTATCCAGCCGACAAGTATATTCCTGTTGGCTGTGATAGGTCTTGTTCTAACCGGCCTTATCGTCATAATTACAGAATATTTCACTGGTATGTATGGCCCCGTAAAATATGTGGCTCAGGCTTCGACTACCGGCCATGGCACTAACATCATCGCCGGTCTGGCTATCAGCATGATCTCAACAGTCCTCCCTGTTCTGGTTCTGGCGGCCTCTATCATGATTGGGTATGCAATTGGCGGAGGATTTTCGGGAAGCACTGGAACAGGGCTTTATGGAATCGCCGTCGTGGTTGTCTCCATGCTTTCCATGACTGGTATAGTTGTGGCTATCGATTCATACGGTCCGATCACTGACAACGCTGGTGGCATTGCTGAAATGGCTGAACTTTCTGAAGAGGTTCGTAACAGAACAGATCCTCTGGACGCCGTTGGTAATACGACTAAGGCCGTCACAAAAGGTTATGCCATCGGGTCAGCTGCTCTGGCGGCTCTGGTTCTTTTTGCCGAATATACAAGGGCCATAGAAGGTTTGTCGGGAAAGGCGGTCCCCTTTGATCTGTCAGACCCGAAAATCCTCGTTGGTTTACTCGTCGGCGGGATCATTCCTTATTTCTTTGCAGCTCTTTGTATGCTTGCCGTTGGTAAGGCGGCGGGATCTATCGTAGAAGAAGTTCGTAGACAGTTCAGAGAAATCAAAGGTCTGAAAGAAGGTCTCCCGGGTGTCAAAGCTGAATATGGCAAGTGTGTTGACATCGTTACGGCCGCTGCGCAGAAAGAAATGGTCATCCCATCGCTGCTTCCGGTTTTGATACCGTTAATTGTGGCTTTTGTTCTCGGCAAGGAAGCCCTTGGTGGAATGCTCATTGGTAGCATCGTCGTAGGTTTGTTCCTGGCCATAGCTATGACTACGGGTGGAGCTACCTGGGACAACGCTAAAAAGTATATTGAAGATGGTTACTTCGGTGGTAAAGGTGGCGAAGCCCACAAGGCCGCAGTAACAGGTGATACAGTAGGTGACCCTTATAAGGATACCGCTG
The DNA here is from genome assembly GCA_049967315.1 of Desulfomonilaceae bacterium. Lineage (GTDB taxonomy): Bacteria > Desulfobacterota > Desulfomonilia > Desulfomonilales > Desulfomonilaceae > CAJBEZ01. The sequence goes on along the minus strand of JBMFSZ010000269.1, from coordinate 1,404 downwards.
GTCCGGCTTTGAACCCGGTAATCAAAGTCGTCAATATGGTCGCTTTGTTAGTGGTTCCTTTCATAATTAAATAGTTCGATTGGTCTGTTTTGACCGAGGCAAAATAATTGAAGGCGTTTCCGACCAGGAAACGCCTCTATGTTTTTTTAGAACCAACTCGTCGCTGAATCCGAATCAGCTCCCAGCATGTCACGCCAATCCTTTGAATATCTGTAAACCTGTCCCAGCCCATACAACGACAAAGTCAAAAAAACTGTCTGATCCGCGTCTCGAATCTGGTGGGTTACGGGATCCTGTTCACGAGCTTCAGAATATCTGAGTAGTACATTCCAGCACTGCGGATGGTAATTCAATCCGAGACTTGTAAAATAAGCAAAGTTGAACTGGTGCGTATACTGGTTTTCCAGAAAAAAATCCATGGCAGATGTCAGTCTAACCTGCAAATTGAGGTTGGTTTGACGATTTAGGTCCTCGCGGAGTTCATCTTCGGCAAACTGATGAAGAATCTGAATAGTATCACCGCGATGATCCATAATTCCCAGGTTGACCGAATAGCTTCTGGCTCTATTCATGACAGGATCGTATTCAGCCTGTGCCCGAAGGTCCAGAAGAGAATGGGGTCTTATTGAGAGTTCCGCCTGCGTGTTTGTCCAGTGTGATTTCAATGGAGACCTTTCTCCCAGAGGGTCTTCGGCGGTTCTCGTGTTATGAAAATCGTATCCCTGTGAAAGGATCAAGGATGCAAAGTCCAGATATTCACCTTGAGAGACACGGCCCACGAGTGATTGCCGTATCTCAGCCGTCAGGAGGCTGACCTCGTTCATACGATCACTTTCATCAAAATAAGGATACGTTTGGCGACTCCGCAACGGCCTATAAGTCCAGGCTACTCTGGGCCTTATAGTGTGTTTAATTTTTTGAAACCCAAATAGGGGACGATTGAATATCCGGTCTATGTCAGTAAACATGTCTGTGTTGATTTGGTACAGATCTGTTCGGACAGAATTTATAGAGCTTATACTCTTGCCATGTTCGTAATAATCACCGTCATAACCCCTGGCAAAATATGACATAGATGGATCGAGTTTGAGATATCGTCCTAGTGAAATGGGCAAGCCGACACGGGTATCCCATTGCACGCGTGCTCCCAACCAGACTTCGTGCATAGATGGAGCATGGAAATAATTGTAGGTGAAGCTGGAATTTACAAGTAGTGGCAGATAGGGTGTTTGCCGGTCAAATAGCGTAGCAGTCAATATGGGAAGATTTTGCACCGTCTTGGCATTGTCAGGGAGATCAAGATTGTCAAAGTACCGCGCTTCTGCCTGCAGCAAAAAAACGTTAGTCTGCTTGTATAAAATGGCGTTGGACTCCATGTAACGAACGCGAAGTCTTTTGTCGAAT